>NZ_CAWPDB010000170.1:0-16464 GCF_963886625.1 Vibrio sp. V23_P3S9T160 | reverse complement strand
TATCAATACAGACTCAAACTGGAGCAGATCAAACTAGTTCATCTAGTAACGAACTTGCCCGCCTTGCGGAACATCTAAATGAGCTAGTACTCAAATTTAAAGTTTAATCTACATATCTAGGTTTTGGTAAAGATATGAACTACCAATAATTGCGCTAAGCTAACTTAAATTGACTTATAAAACGCTTACGAAACTAGTTCCCTCCCCTTCAAGGGGCGAGTTAGGATGAGGTTTCTTGGTTGCTGAAACCCCTGAAAACCCCCACCTAACCTCCCCCTAAAAGGGGGAGGAACAGCACAGTTATCAGTTTCTACTCTAGAGCGTAACGGAGCAAAACTAAGTCAGCGGTTATCTTGGCTGCATTAGCCATATAGGTATGGGTAGCAGTAAGCATAAAGAATATTGACGAAGGGAAACGTTGAGCGCAGACTCCGCTCGTTTGTGAGTTCAGTTCGTGTTTGCTTATTTTGGAGTTTGTCTTAATGTTCACCCTTCCTCCCGTTGTGATGACTATTGGGCTTTTGTTGATCAGCAACGTATTTATGACCTTTGCTTGGTACGCTCACTTAAAAGATCTCAGCCACAAACCGTGGATTATTGCAGCGTTAGTCAGTTGGGGAATTGCCCTGTTTGAATATCTCTTCCAAGTACCTGCTAACCGGATTGGCTATACGGTATTAAACCTTGGCCAATTGAAAATATTGCAAGAAGTGATCACCTTATCGGTATTTGTGCCTTTTGCATTGATCTACATGAAAGAGCCTTTCAGGCTTGATTTTGTGTGGGCAGGGCTCTGTTTGCTTGGCGCGGTGTTTTTTATTTTCAGACCGCAAATCCTCGAAGTACTTGCGAAAAGTATTGGCTGATTGCTGGCGAGTATTTGGCAGGCTACCAATGTTGAAGAGGTAAATGCCGGATAAATAAACTCGTAAAAAAAGCCGTTGTGTTGGCAACGGCTTTTTTATGGGATTATTCGCTGAATTTCTTAAAAATAATCGAGGTGTTGATGCCACCAAAAGCAAAGTTATTGCTCATTAGGTATTGCACATCCAGCTCACGTCCTGTGCCTGTAATGTAATCAAGATCGCCACATTGCGGGTCGATGTTATCTAGGTTAAGGGTTGGATTAAACCAACCGCTGCGCATCATTTCTAAACCTAACCAAGCTTCAACCGCGCCACATGCGCCCAATGTGTGACCAAAATAACTTTTCAACGAGCTGATCGGCACTTTACCCAACGCGTTTGCGGTGGCGTGACTTTCGGCTATGTCACCCCGGTCGGTCGCCGTACCGTGAGCCGAAACATAGTCAATTTTATCTGCACTTAACTTGGCATCACGCAGCGCCATCTCCATGCAGATTTGCATGGTGTCCATTTGTGGTTGAGTGACATGGGCGGCATCGCAGTTGCTGGCAAAACCGATGATTTCTGCGTGAATGGCGGCACCGCGTGCGATGGCGTGTTCATACTCTTCAAGCACTAAAGTTCCTGCGCCTTCACCAATCACTAAACCATCACGCTGAGTATCATACGGGCGGGGGGTGGTTTTTGGCTGGTCGTTTTTGAGGCTAGTGGCAAATAAGGTATCAAATACGGCCGATTCGGTAGGGCAGAGCTCTTCACCACCGCCCGCCACCATTACGGTTTGGTAGCCGTGCTTGATCGCTTCGTACGCGTAACCGATGGCTTGGCTACCAGACGTGCAGGCGCTACTGGTTGGAATGACGCGGCCTTTGAGCCCGAAAAATAGACCTACGTTCACCGCGGCAGTGTGAGGCATCATCTGCACATAAGTGGTGGCGGTAATGGCTCGAGTGGTTTTTTCGTTGAGCATGACACCAAACGCACCAATGGCATCGGTACTGCCTGTTGATGAACCATAAGCGATACCGGTTTGGCCGTTCGTCAGCACTTCATGACCAATTAAGCCCGCCTGTAGCAGCGCATTTTCGGTGGCAACGGTCGCCAGTTGTGACACGCGGCCCATACCTCGTACTTGCTTACGTTTGTAGTGGCTAGGCAGTGTAAAGCCCATTATTGGCGCGGCGAGTTTAGTGTTTAAACCCTCATACTGCTCATAGGAAGGCATATATTGAGTGGCATTTTCACAAGCTCTGAGTTTTGGCTCAATACTAGACCAGTCATTACCAAAAGCAGTCACGCCGGACATGCCTGTAACGACAACGCGACGGGTCATACTAAGCCTCCATTAACCGAGATAACTTGGCGAGTGACATAAGCAGCAATATCAGACATTAAATAGCTCACAAGGCCTGCGACTTCTTCGGGTTCACCCATGCGGCGTAAAGGAACTTGTGGCAGTGCGTGCTCTTTGACGTGCTCATCCACCATGCCTGTATCGATTAAGCCCGGCGCAACGCAGTTGACGGTGATTTTGCGCTTAGCCAGTTCAAGCGCGAGCGATTTGGTCGCGCCAATCACGCCAGCTTTGGCGGCGCTGTAATTGGTTTGCCCCCGGTTGCCTGTGATGCCCGACACCGATGCTAAAGTCACAATACGCCCACCTTGGCGTTTTTGCACCATTGGCATCACACAAGGGTGGAGGACGTTATAAAAGCTGTCTAAATTGGTGTGAATTACACCATCCCATTCTTGTTCTGTCATGGCAGGAAACGCCGTGTCACGAGTAATGCCGGCGTTATTGACCACGCCGTAATAAGCGCCATGTAGAGCAATATCGGCTTCTAATACTTCGCGACACTGAGCTCGGTTGCTGATGTCAAATTGAATCAGTCGGCCTGAACCACCGTTTTGCTCGATGGTCGCTAGTGTTTGCAGGGCACCTTGTTGGTCGCCCATGTAATGGACAGCGATGGCAAAACCATCTTTGGCGAGCGCAATCGCAATCGCTTTGCCTATGCCTTTACTCGCACCAGTCACTAATACGTGTCGGGTCATGCTTGACTCCTCATTTTCATTTCTTCTAATTTTTGTTCTGATGGCACATACACATTTAATTGGCATTCGGCCAAAAGCTGGTGTTGGTGCTCGATTCTTGCCTTAAACACGGCCATGCCATTGTCTTGCATTAGCTGTTCAGCGTAGATATCGAGCGTTTGCCCTTTCAAGAATGCATCGCACAGCGCGCGATAACGGCGACTGCCGAGCAGAAAGCCAATCGGCGGTTGAATGCCTTGGACAAGTGAGTGATACCCAGACCACGCGGCAATGGCTTGTGCCATAAACTCGATACCGACATAGGCCGGTATGCTTTGTGTCGCCGGGTCAAAGAACAGGTGGTGCGATTCAATATCCACTTGGCAGTGGATAGATTCGCTCTGTACCTCAAGCGCGCGGTCGATCAAAATCATCGGCGCTTGATGAGGCAGCAGTTGATCAATTGCAGGAAGCTTTGTCATTAACGTAACCAAAAATGAGGCTAATATTGTTGCCACCAAAAGCAAAGGAGTTGCTTAAAATGGCCTTGTTTTCTAAATATTGGGTGGTTTCCACTAGCGTAATATCAATGTCTGGCGCTTTGTTAGCACAGCGCTGAATGGGCAAAGGCAATTGGTATTGCAGTATGTGCCAAGCAATGGCGGCTTCGGTTGCACTGGCCGCGCCGAGCGTGTGTCCAGTGAGTGGTTTGGTTGAACTCACCGCAACGTGCTGGCCAAAAACGCGGAAAATCGCTTTACTTTCCATGCTGTCATTGAGCGGTGTTGCGGTGCCGTGAGCGTTGATATAGCCGATATCATTGGCGGTTAATTTGGCATCTTGCAGCGCGTTACGCATCGCCTGTTCTGCACCGTTTCCATCTGGGTGGGGCGCAGAAATATGGTGTGCATCGGAACTGTCGCCTGCGCCCAATAGCGCAATGGCGTGAGCGTGTTGCTGAGACGGCGTTTTACCCAGCAGCATAAAAGCGGCAGATTCACCAATGTTGATGCCATCTCGCTGTGCATCAAACGGTTTACACAAACGTTGAGACAATGCCTCTAAACCGTTAAAACCATTGAGTGTTAAGCGGCACAAAGTGTCGGCACCACCGACAATCACCGCATCAACCAACCCAGCATTAAGCATTCTTTTGGCGGTGATAAAGACGCGGCCACTGGACGAACAGGCGGTCGAAATGGCGTAGCAGGGGCCGCTTATTGCAAAATAGCGAGCGATAAAATCACTGCAATTGCCTAATTCCTGTTTGTAGTAGTGGTAGTCGCTTGGGAATTCGCCCTGCTCTAACTTGTGGGCGAGTGCGATTTCGCCATCAGCAATGCCGGACGTGCTCGTGCCAACCACCACTGCGATGCGATCTGCACCATAGGTGGCAATCGCGTGGCGGACACTTGGTTCGATTTGTTGCAGTGCCGATAAAGCCAGTTGGTTGTTGCGCGTATTGAACGCACTTAAATGCGCTGAGATTTCTGGTAGTGGCTCACTCACTCGGCCTACGATGGTTGCGGTGCCACTATTGAGCGACGTGTCGTCAGCCACCATGTTGTCACAATAGCCCTGCGCTAAACTTTGGTGAATGTGCGACGAGTCACTCCCCATCGCGCAGTGAAAACCGCAGTCTTGGACATAAATAGGTGAGCGAGAATCAATAGGAGAAGTCGTGGATGAGTTCATGATAGCTGTCTACGGTTGTGTGGGCGGCAAAAGGTACTGAGCACTGAGCGTTGTAATCGTAATGGTGTAATTCAATAATTGATTGTGGAAGCGAATATCGCCCTTCATCGAGAAGGGATGTTGATAATCAATAACAATCACTGTTTCACCCAGTTCATTGATGAGTGTTCGTCTATTCTCATCATCAATGATTTGCCACTTTACCTTATTTAACGAGGCTTCCCAAGCATTTCGCGGCCAGAGCGTGATCATCAGGTTAAAGAGTATCTGTTCGGGCTTCGGCAAGGTGTTTTCCAAGCCATTGAGTACGCTGGTCTCAATAGTATCTTGCTGATAATTGAGCGATAAAATCCTCGTTCCCCAAGATGAAAACCCTGCCAGCACAATCTTGTCATCGGTCACCTGCAACTGGACCGGAAGCTGTTGGTTATGCTGGCCGTTATCATCTTGCCAATGGGCGCTGATCAACTGACTTGCCGTGACTTGGTACCCAAGTTGCGCAGGTTTGGGCAGAGTAACGAATGTGTTGGGGCTAATTTCTACCTGCGTGGAGGCTTGGTTTGGCACTAAAGAGCAGCCAGACAACATCAGTAACAGCAAGGGCAGCGCACGGCGTATTCTCATCATCATAGTTTTTCCTCATGCGCTTTTATGTCGGCAGGTTGTGATTTGATCGCCATTGGTGAAAGCAACCAAGCAACGAAAATGCCGCTCAGTACCGTCAAACCAAAACTGTGGATGGCGTGAGTTTGGCTAAGAGCAAGCAGACCAAACGAGAGCAAAGTCGTTAGTGCCGAAAGGGTTATGGCAAGCAAGGTACTGTGACTGCGGGCTTGTTCGGCAAAAAAGAGCGTATAATCAATACCAATACCTATCACTAATACCAGCGCTAATAGATTGAATAAATTGAGCGTAGAGCCTGTTGCAACGGTGACGGCTAACCCAGTAATGCAGGCAATAAGCGAAGGTAACATAATGCGAATGCTGTGTTTCACGCCGTAGCGCCAAATAGTGAGAGCGCTGATCAAGGTCAGAGCCAGCGCAATTAACTCCATCACTTTAAGGCGATACTGCCCAAACAGGGTTGAGATCTCGTCGGTTTTATTCAAATAGGCGTAGTCGCTATTTTGCGCCGCAAACTGCTTAATTACTGCTGCTTGGTGAACCTCTTTCAACAGCACTACCGCCGCCACTTTTTGCTCAACTTCACCTAAATAAAGAAAGCGCAGCGGCTGGGAAACATCATGGGCTAAATAATGCGCCAGTGTCATGGGCAAAAATGACGCTTCCAGTTTAGGAGCCGAAGATAGTTTCAGCGTGTGAGCCAGTACTGCGCCTTGGTTTGCGTACAGTGCTTCAACCAGTGCGTAGTTTTCTTGCTGACGCTTAAGCGAGCTGATGTTTTGGCTTAAACTTTGGTAGCCAGAAAGTACGCCTTGTTGTTGCCATTGTGAAAATTGCGTATCTAATTTTTCTAACTGCTGCATTAATGCTTCATCATCGTTGGCACTGACGACCAACATTTGCTGTGATGATTGAATACCAGTCAAGGCGCTGATTTGCAGCTCTTGCTGTTTCAAGTCGCTCGGCATGGCTTGTAATTGTCGAATGTCGTCGTTGTAGTGCACTTGCGTCAGGGCTAGACTGCTGATGATCAATAACGCCGTGGGTAGGCCCCATTTAACCCATGGCTTTTGCCAAAGCGCAAACCATAAAGACCAATAAGTGATGCCGGGAAGCGTTCTCGATGAACTTGGTTTTTTGGCCAAAATCGGATACCAAGCCACGACCGTCGCGTAAGCGGCAACGAGACCTAAGGCGGAAAATAGCGCTAGCTGTTGTAAGCCGGGGAAAGGGGCGACCAGTAGACCGAGATAGCCAATTAAACTGGTGATTAACCCTAAGGTAATGGCCGTCAGAATATGCTTTAGTCCTTGCACGCTGTCCCAGTGTTCATTCGCGGCAAGGCGATCGGTCAGGTAGTGAAAGGCGTAGTCAATTGAAACGCCAATCAGGCTGGCCCCAAACACTAAGCTAAACAGATGGATCTGACCAAAAAACGCGGTGGTGATCACCATGGCAACCACTAACCCAACGGATACCGAGAGCAGTGCCAACAGTAAAGGCATGGCACTGCGAAAAACCAGCATCACCAACAGCACAATGCCGAGTAATGAGAAAAGGCCAATAGTGCTGATTTCTGACTTGGCACTTTGAGTGCCAAAATCGGCGTAAAATAAAACACCAGTGTGATAAATGTCCGCACTAAATTGTTGCTTGATGCGTTGTTGCCATTGAGCAATATCGGGCACCACTTGTTGCGCTTTGAAACTGTATGGTGAGTCGTTGAGCTGCGCGGTGATCAGCACGTATTTTTGGCCTTGATACTCGCGGGTTAAGTATCCATCTTGCAAACGAAAATGAGACGATAGCTGGCTAAGTTGTGCTAAGTAGTCGCGAAATAGCAGAAAAGGGTCGTGACTGAGCTCTTGCCCTGTTACCCCAGAAAAAGGGTTATATAGGGCTTGCACCACCGCTTGCACTTGTTGTTCGGGATGTTGACTGAGCTGATTGCGTTGCTCGTTGGTGAGCAGTTGTGCTCGATGTTGAAAGTAGTAACTGGCCCAAGCGCTCTGTTGAGTGGCATCGATTTTCCCAACCACATCCTTGAAATAGCCACTCTGCTTGAGCTCGCTTTCTAGCGCTGTAACGGATTTGAGCCGGTCAGCCTCATTGGGCGCAGTGACAATAAAGACCACTTTATCGCTCATACTGGCAGTGACTTTTTCAAACGCTTGCTCGGCGAGCACATTTTGCTGGTTGACCGGCAGTAGCTTAAGGATATCCGTCTCGATCGGTGAAGCCGCTGAAAAGAACCATTGCTTGAGTAGTAAGCCAAGACAAAGGGTCACAAAAGCCAACCAGAACAATGCCAGCCGGTTCGATTTAGAAGTTAAACTGTGCTTGCTCAGCATGGGTTAAACGCTCTGGCTGGTGGTTTTGGTTAGTAAACTGAATCTCGGTTTTGTCGCCTCGCACTTCTTGCAGGATCAAACCATCAATGTCATCTCGCCCCGTTAATGTTATCGAGGTAAACACCGAGCTCAGTGGCGCATTTCTCGGCGTTAAATTTAACTGCCACTGGCCATCTTCGCTGTGCAGCGTCATCGTAAATTGTTCATTCAATTGCTGCGTGTCACCATGAAATACCGACAAAAAGAGATGGCTGAAATAAAACGCCATTGGGTTCTCTTTTTCGGTAATCACCTGTGGTGGTTGGTTAGCAAAAGTTTGGCGAAGCTTGTCTTGAGTTAGCACCAAATTAACTGGAAATGGTGAGTTTTGTTGCCAAAGTAAGCCATTTTGTTTATCGAGCAAGAATTTCCCGGCTGACGACAGTGGCTGTTCGAACATCTCAATATGGCGGAGCTGAGTAAACTCTCCGCGTACGATCTGGTGTTTCGCCAACTGCGCTTGCAGTGAAGCAAGGTCGGTCACCTGCGCCCAGAGTAGGGGCGAGAATAGAGCTAAAGTTAGCCATAGAAAACGGCGCATCATAATTTCCCGTAGGTATGCCAGTGCTGCACTTTGTCGGTAAATAGCGTTGGGGAAGCGAAACACATCTCTTGCGTGTCGATGCGAACCGCTACTTGAGTGGTGTGTGCTTTACACATTCGTTGCCCGGTCTGGCTATCAAAAATCATGTAGTCAACACGTAAGCGATTTTCCCATTCTGTCAAGGTCGCTTTGATACGAATAGTATGGTTGAACGGGATTGCTTTCACGTACTTCACGTGGGTATCAATCACCGGCCATAGGTAGCCCGACTGAGTCATCGCGTGATAGCTGTAATCAATTTTTTCCATCAGCACGCGGCGTGCTTCTTCAAAAAAACGAAAATAATTGCCGTGGTAGATAACGCCCATTGGGTCGGCATCTTGAAACGAGGTGACTAAAGTCACCTCACTTTCCAATGGATGAAGTACATCGCTCATCGCGCTTCCTAGTAAAGTGTCCAGTGGCGTTGTTGAATGCGGCTAATAAAGTGGCGCAAATCATGTTCTAGCGGACGATCTTCCACCACAAAGTCAAACTCTTGTAACACGGCTAAGCGCATCTGCTTGATATTGTGACTCATGTGTTGCTCATCCAGCTCATGATGACGTTTGCGCAATTCTATTGCTTGGGTCGCTGCTAGCAGCGAGGCGGCCGCCACTTGTTCTGTCAGTTCAAGCACACGTAGACAATCACGCGCGGCAATGGTTCCCATGCTGACTTTGTCTTGGTTGTGACACTCAGTCGAACGTGAAAAAACGCTGGCAGGCATGGTATGTTTCAAGGCTTCGGCCGTCCACGCTGAAATGCCAATCTGCACGGCTTTAAAGCCGTGGTTGATCGGTTTTCTTTCGCCTTCTGCGCCAGTTAAGTTAAACGGCAAACCGTTGTTGAATTTGTAATCCATCAATTGCGCCATTTGGCGATCGAGCAAATCGGCTAGGTTAGCAACCTGTGTTTTTAAGGTATCCATTGCCATGGCAATGTGGCCGCCGTAAAAATGGCCGCCGTGCAGTACGCGTTCATTATCGCCATCGATGATGGGGTTGTCGTTGGCACTGTTGAGCTCATTTTCAATCAGTTGACGTAGCCACGGCAGTGCATCTTGTACGGTGCCAATCACATGGGGTGCGCAGCGCAATGAATAGCGATCTTGCAGGCGATCACTGTTGCGAGGTGGGCGCTCTGCTTGTAAGTCATCGCGTAGCCATGCTGCGATTTGTTGCTGGCCAGGATGCGGCTTGACGGCAAATAGTGCGGCATCAAAATGGAAGTCGTTACCCTGAATACCGACAGACACCATGGCGGTAATTTTGGTGCAGAGTTGAGTTAAATACTCGGCGCGTTTATAGGCTAAACAGGCCAAAGCAGTCATGACTGATGTGCCGTTCATCAGCGCTAATCCCTCTTTTGGTTTTAGCTTGATCGGGCGAATACCCAGTTCGTTAAACACATCTTGAGTTGGGCGCATCTCACCTTTATAAAGCACGTCGCGCTCACCAATCAGTGTGGCCGCGAGGTAGGAGAGTGGCGTTAAATCGCCGCTTGCCCCGACCGAACCTTCTTGTGGAATACGAGGGGCGATATCGTGGTTGATCAAGGTGACGATTTGGTTAAGCAGTTCATGGCTCACACCAGAGACACCTTGCGCTAGTGAACACAAGCGCGTTGCTAATACTGCGCGAGATTGCTGATGGCTTAATACCTCGCCTAAGCCACAGCCGTGAAAGCGAGTCAAATGCAGTGGTAATTGGTCTACTAGATTCGGCGGAATGGCAACGGTGCATGAATCACCATAGCCGGTGGTTACACCGTAAATCACGCCTTCTTCTTTTAAAAGTCGTTCTAGAAAAGCGACGCCGCGATCAATTTTAGCGGTGAATTCCGCTGAAGAATTGAGGTTGGCCTGCGCGCCTTGCGAAATCGCGACAACATCTTCAATGGTGAGGCGATCGACGCCAAAAGTTATGCGGTTATCTGTCTGAATCATCATGCTGCTGTTTACTTAGAGTCCAAAAGTTGAAAAAGTTATACCACTGCAGTGGAGCTTGCAGTGTGTAATGTTCCAGCCGATCAGCGTAGCGTTGTACTACCTGCGCTAGCGCCGCTTGTCGCTCTTTTCTCGGTAAATCTATGTTGTCACTAAAGTGCTCGAAATAGACGTTAAAATGTGGAGTTTTAGAACGTTCCTCTCTTAAGCCAAACAAAAGGTAGACGGGAGCTTTCAACACCGAGGCCAACATAAAAGGGCCTTGTGGAAACGGTGCGGGTTGGCCTAAAAAATCGGCCCATACGGCTCGGGTCTCTTTGCTGGTGGACGTTCTATCTCCGACGATCACTACCCATTCTCCTTGCTCTATTTTCTGTTGAAGCAAAATAGCGGTATCAGGGCCCAAACGGCTCACTTGAATGAGGTTCAGTTCTGAGTTGGGATTGATCGCTTTCATTACCGCATTGAAGCGTTCGGCGTGCTCGGTGAAGACTAACGCATTGATCTTAATATGAGAATGCCGACGTCCCAGAGCGCGGCACAGTTCAATATTTCCAAGGTGAGATCCTAAAAGAAGCACACCTTGTTTACGTTCTACTAGAGCTTGGAACGATTCTTGACCATGGATGGTCAAGTTTTTTACCGAAAAATCGCCTTTCCATGCCGCCAATTTATCCAGCATAGTGTGGCCAAAAGAGAGCAGATGGTTATAGCTAGAGAGATGATTTGGCAGCGTGATTTGGCGACGGTTTGCGTAGCTTTGTAAGTGCTGTAAATATTGTTCAGAGGCTTGGCGAGCTTGTTTTCCGGTAAGGTAGTAATAGCTCATTACAAGTTTCAGCATCAGGTTAAAAATCGGTCGCCCGAGTAGGCTATATACCGCCAGTAACGCTTTAATACCCAGAACCGTTCCTCGTTCTTGACGCTTTGACCAGTGCGGGTTTGGCTCTGCACCACTTTTGTTGTGCCTGCTTTGGTTGCGTTTCAGCAGTTGAGAGATACGCGGTAACATGCCAAAAAATAATTTGCTGTGCATCCAACTGATTTTGACGTTATCCCACAGAGCATCAAAATGAGAGACGCCTCCTTCAGGATAAATGACGCGAGTTTCCACAAAATCGATATCGACCCCGTGCCAATACATGCGAACTAAGATTTCGATATCGAAATCCATGCGCGTGCCGATCTTATGGTTATTGAGCACCTCAACGGTGAGGTCTACAGGATACGCGCGAAAACCACACATACTGTCTTTGATCGTAAAGGATAGCGTTTCAATCCAAACCCAAATATGCGTTGCGTAACGGCCATATAAACGCGCTTTGGGTACGCTGTCATCGTAAATCGGCTGACCAGAAATTAGGTGGTTTGGATGTTGCTTTGACGCGGCCAGTAATTTAGGCAGCGCTTGTAAATCATGTTGGCCATCGGCATCAATTTGGATGACGTGACTAAACCCCAACTGCTGCGCTTGGCGAATACCAGCCATTACCGCGCCACCTTTGCCTTGGTTTTGTTCTAGGGTAATTAGGTGAACATGTGTTTGCTGAGCGACGTTGCTCAACGCCTGTTTTGTTTGCTGATTGCTGCCATCATCAACCAGTAAAATGGGAAGTTCAAATACGCTGAGTGATGAGACCACTTCTGCTACTGTGCTGCCGTGGTTGTAGCACGGAATTAAAAAACAAGCTTGATAATCAGCCACAGATTTCACCCAACTTCATTTTTCCTGATGAGTGAATGATGTTTAAACCCTCACGCTGTGAACTATAACTAAACGCGAGTTTCTGTTTTTCCTCATCCCAACTTAATGCCAGTTGAACGGTCATGTCTGGCAAGATAGGTTCTTGGAATTTGATCACTTCCATACCTTGAAAGCTTGTGGGTACAGATAAGTATTCTCGTGCATAGCGCAGTGCCCAATCGATTTGGGTAACGCCTGGCAGCAATGGAAAATGTGCAAAGTGTCCTGAAAAATCAATAATGTCGGCGTCAACGCGCAGCGTCAAATTCACCGTGTGAGGCTGAGTTTCAGCACATAATAATGTGGGTGTTCTTTTGGCCATAATCTATTGGGCTTCGTTATTTTTATGGTTGGAATAGTGTTTCTAGTTCAGCAACAAGGCGCTTACCTTGGCTATTGAGTGGGATCTCTTTTACCACTCTAAAGCGTCGAGGTACAGCAATAGGTTCTAACCATTGGCGCAGTTCAGAACGCAGCAACAGCCAGAACTTCCCCTTTCCAAGTTGAGCTAATTTTTCAGTGCCGCAGGCTGACAGTACAATCGCTGAAATTAAGATCAAACGTTCACCGTCTTGTTGTGGTAACACGGCTGTTTCACTGATCCACGGCAGTTGTTCAATACGCTGTTCCACTTCAACCAGTGAGATCCGTTTTTCTTCGATTTTGATGATGCGATCGGTGCGACCTTTCAAGGTAAAGTGCCGTTGGTCGGAAAGCTCACATTCATCGGCTGTTTGATACCAATGATTCGGATCAATGTGTGCAGAGCGCAAGGCTAAGCAGTTCTCGCTGTTAAGTCTTGCTTCAACGGTAGGAAAAAGCTGCCATTGCTGCGTTGCACTGTGCTGTTGCCGAAAAGCGATGCCGCCAGTTTCCGTACTGCCATACACTTCGATAGGTCGTTGCCCAAACAGGGTTTTTGCGTGACAAGAAGCAGAGTAGGGAAGTGGGCCACCGGAAGAAAACAGTGTGCGCAGTGGGCTTGGCTGGTGCTCTTGTGACAAGCGTTTCAATAGCGCAGGGCTACTGATCAGCGCAGTGTCCGGATGCGCATGTGCGGTCACTTGTTCTGGAAATTCCAAGTTATGGCGGGCAAATGCTCGCCCTGCACACAGTGGCCATAACACACGAAATAGCAGCCCATAAATATGTTGATGAGAAACCGTACTTTCCACTTTTGCACCAATGAGCTGTTCGCCCCAAAGCTGCTCTAAAATGGCGATTTCAGCTTCAAGCTGCCGCAGTGTTTTGATGATAGCCTTAGGCTGACCACTGGAGCCTGACGTAAACAGCGTCACGGTTTGTGTCTCTAATGAAAGTGGTGCAAAACAAACGGTTTCATCGCGCATGTCGTTGGGTAGCGCTAAATGGTTAAGAGAGAGAGTTGGCGTTGAATTGGGTATTGTTATTGCCTCATCACACAGCAACAACTCAAAGTGTTGGCTCAGTTCTGCCAGTGCCGCAGGTTGATAATTACCGGGCAGAATTAATGATTTTTGCGTGTAACAGACGGCGAAAAAACCGACGGAGAACCGATAGCTATCGCCAGCACACAGTGCAATATGATGTTCATTTCGCGATGCTAATTGCCGGCTTAGTTGGCTGACATCGGCGACAAAGTTTGCCCAGTTAATGGTGTTATTGAGGTCAAAAGCAACACAATGCGAATCGTTTCTTGGTGAGGAGAGTAACGTTGCAAGCGAGCAAAAATCGGGGTTGCCGAAAGTCATAGCGTACCTAGCCTTTGCGAATCCTTTGCCTTACTAGCCATTCCGTTACAAAGAGGCTGCCAGCAAGGAGATAACTGATCAATCCGTTATACAACGTCCAGATCTCGATAGATTGGAAGCAGGTATAAAGTGCGATGGCTCCATTCATGATGAAGTAGAGGCACCACACTTTAGTGACCGTGCGTGTGTACTCAATGCCACTTTGAGGAAGTTCAGGCTCTTGCAGTCTCGCCAGCCGTTCAATCACTGTTTGCGGTTGCGTTAGGCTCAAGGCAAAAAGAGCCAAAAGACATACATTAACCACAACAGGGTAAAACAGTAGCCAACCATGCTGCTGAAAGAGCATCCCCAAAGTCACCAAAGTGATACCAACGAACCCACTAAGCCAAGCCAGTTGCTTCAGTTCTTGAAGCTTGGCTTGCCAACCAGAAAGAATTCTTAAAGCGAAAATAGCGGCTAAGAAGCCCCCTATAGCTTGCAAACCAAACTGATTAATCCCGAAGTAGACCGCGAGTGGGTAGGTAAGCAGGACGATTGCAGACAAAATCGTCAGCAATCGCCGCATTAGCTTTCCTTAACAAGTTCAATAACCGATTCCACCACATCATTGACGGTGCGAACGGTTTTAAACTCTTCAGGCTTGATTTTTTTGCCAGTCACTTTTTGTAAGTGAACGACAAGATCTACAGCATCAATACTGTCGAGATCGAGATCTTGATAAAGGTGAGCGTCTGGTTGAATATCGGCTTCATCAATTTCAAATAGTTCAACGAGAGCTTCTTTAACTTGATCAAATACTTGTTGTTGGTTTACTTCTGTCATAACGCTATCTATTTATTAGTGGCTAGTTTGAGATGAAATATAATTTGCTAAGTTTGCCACTGATGCAAAGTGTTGGCGAGTATTGGAGTCATCAGCGTCAATGACGATATTATACTTCTTTTTAATGGCCAAACCGAGCTCTAAAGCATCGATAGAATCTAAACCTAACCCATCGCCAAAAAGTGGTGCGTCAGTTTCGATATCGTTAACTGAGATATCTTCAAGATTTAGTGCGTCGATAATGAGCTGTTTTATTTCTGTGTGTAGTATTTCCACTTCAACCTACTTATATAATGTTCTAGCCGTTTTGAACAAAACCTTGATATACACTTCCCCACTTAAAGTTGCAGCGGTGTTGGCTACGTTCGCTCACCCCAATCATATCGTTATCTATACGGATGGGGACTTACTCACTTTCCGCTTCGCTGCAACTGACGTTATTTGGGTTGATAACTTCAATAGTTTTGTCATTTCTGGTTATTGTTTTGGGGGAAAATCACCTCTGCAAGGTGGCGATTTAAACGTCGTGCTGCAGTGGTGGGGTTATCAGCACCTTCAATAAAAGGTGTGACGACAACTTTACCCTTTATCTCCACATGGAAAAAGGGTTTGGTTTTAGGAACTTGGTACCACTTTTGCTCTTTTGTGAGAAAACTCGGAGAAACGGTAATATGTACGATGCGTAAGTCTCTTTGAGTTCGGATTGCGATTTGCGCCGCACCGCGCTGCAATTTGGGTTTAACACCGGGTGTGGTTCGCGTGCCTTCAGGGAAAATCAATAATACGTTTCCGCGGCTCATGCGTTCCTCGCACACATTTAACAAATCATCAGGTGTTTCATTGGGGATATAACCTGCGGCTTGAACAATCCGTTTCATAAAAGGATTGGCCCAGATAGCTGATTTAACCAAGCAATCGCACTGATGAAGTTGTGATGCAATGAGAACATAATCAATTAAGCTTGGATGATTGGCGACAATAAGGCAGCTTTTATCCTGTTTTAATAGTTCTGCGTTGGTTATTTTATAGTCGATGGCACCTGTTAATTTCATCAACTTACAAAATATATTGAATGAGTTTTGGATTGATTTTTGAACTTTATATTCTCGACGATCTGTTTGCGATGAAAATAATGCAATCAGTGGGATAATAATAAAACTCAGCGTTAATCCGCCTAAACCAAATATAAAAAAACAAAAACCTGTAGCAGCAATACGCCAGTAGCGGTTGAACTCTAACATTTTCGTTGCCATTTCCAAGCGCTTTGCGAGCCCTCAATGATCCATTCAGATTTTTCTGACAAATAGTGGTGAAGAAACGACAATGCTTGCGGCTGTTGTGGCTTGGTATCAGACATCTGCATAGAGAGCGTAAAATCTGAACCGTGAGACAGGGTTAACCCTAAGGCATAGCCTTGAAATTGCCACTCTTCGTATTGTTGGTAGTCGCTAGGTAGTGGCTCATCAAAATCAACCAACAGCACTTTGTGACTAGGGTGCTCATTTAGATAGAGCCAAGCTTCTAACATGGCACTTTGAAATGTGTTTTGTGCTGCTGCAATCGAGGTTAACGGGATCGGTTGTTTTGAAGCGATGGTTGCTAGGCCTGCCGCTGTATTATGAACAGATTGTGAAAACGCCATTGGCGAGGCTTCTTCGCCAATCAATATCGACTTCACGATTTCAACGCTACGATGAAGCTCGCCATGACGACATGAAAATACCATGTAATCAATATGTTGTGATTCTATAGCAGTCAGTGCAGTCTGCACGGCTAATTTGCTCAAACTACTCATTCTGCGGCGCATCATAGGAGGAATATGGTCTGTGTTGGGCGTATTATCGTCAGGCCAAATCTCTTCTCTTGCCCAATTTTGCCAATCAGAAGGGTGAGATAAGCCTGCAGAATTTGCAACCCAAGTATCAATATTTAACGTGATTATTTGCTGTTGATTTGACATAAGATATTGCATTGTTTTTGATAGGGTTAAATACTATGGCACAAGATTATTCTTCGCAACTATAAACG
>NZ_CAWPDB010000169.1:0-16888 GCF_963886625.1 Vibrio sp. V23_P3S9T160 | reverse complement strand
ATTTATTTTTCAGGAATTATACAATGCAAAATATCGGGATGTCGTCAAAACTCGACAATGTCTGCTATGACATTAGGGGTCCTGTACTCAAACATGCTAAACGCATGGAGGAAGAGGGGCATAAAATACTGAAGTTAAACATTGGTAACCCCGCCCCATTTGGCTTTGACGCCCCAGATGAAATCCTAGTTGATGTGATCCGTAATCTGCCTACTTCACAAGGCTATTGCGACTCAAAGGGGATCTATTCCGCGCGCAAAGCCGTGGTACAGCACTACCAGAAAAAAGGGCTGCGTAGCCTAGATGTAGAAGATGTTTACATCGGTAATGGTGCTTCAGAGCTTATCGTGATGGCGATGCAAGCGCTGCTTAATAATGGCGATGAAATGCTTGTCCCTGCTCCTGATTATCCATTATGGACCGCTTCGGTCGCCCTCTCGGGCGGCACTGCTGTGCATTACTTGTGTGATGAAGAAGCCGATTGGTATCCTGATCTCAACGACATCAACAGTAAAATCACGCCCAAAACACGCGGTATTGTGTTGATCAACCCCAACAACCCAACAGGTGCTGTCTATAGCCGTGATTTCCTGCTGGAAATTGTTGAGATTGCCCGCAAGCATAAATTGATCATTTTCGCCGACGAAATCTATGACAAAATCTTATACGATGGTGCAACCCATACGCCTATTTCAACGCTAGCTGATGACGTTTTAATGGTCACTTTTAACGGCCTGTCGAAAGCGTACCGTGTGTGCGGATTCCGAGGCGGTTGGATGTTCCTTACCGGGCCAAAACACATCGCCAAAGGTTATGTGGCTGGTTTGGAAATGCTTGCCTCAATGCGTTTGTGTGCCAACGTGCCCATGCAGCATGCGATTCAAACCGCATTAGGTGGCTATCAAAGTATCAATGAGCTGATTTTACCCGGCGGCCGACTGCTCGAACAGCGCGACCGCGCGTGGGAATTGATCAACCAGATCCCCGGCGTCTCATGTGTCAAACCTAAAGGAGCCATGTACCTGTTCCCGAAAATCGACACGAAAATGTACAGCATTAAAGATGACCAAAAAATGGTACTCGACTTCTTAAAACAAGAGAAAGTGCTATTGGTTCAAGGAACGGGCTTTAACTGGCCAAAACCGGACCACTTCCGCATTGTGACCTTACCGCATATTGAAGATTTGGAAATTGCCATTGGCCGCTTCGAACGTTTCTTATCGACCTACAGTCAGTAGCATTCTGACGTAAACTTCCATATGCTAAACGGGCGCACTTTTCGATACTGGAAAGTGCGCCCGTTTTCTTTTAATCGCCAATTTTTCTCTTGGCCCCCGACACAGCAAGGATGTTTATTGCAATGAAAGAGAGTCACTTTTTTGCTCACTTAGCCCGAATGAAGTTAATTCAACGCTGGCCTTTAATGCGATCCATCTCCAGTGAAAATATCTCAGAACACAGCCTACAAGTGGCATTTGTCGCTCACGCTTTAGCCGTGATCAAAAACAAAAAATTTGGCGGCAAGGTCAACCCTGAACGGATTGCGATTTTAGGTATGTACCACGATACCAGTGAAGTTTTGACAGGCGATCTTCCAACACCAGTTAAATACTACAACCCTGATATTGCGAAAGAATACAAAAAGATAGAAGCCGCCGCCGAACAAAAACTGCTCTCGATGTTGCCTGAAGAGCTGCGTGAGGACTTTGCTCCATATCTCGTTTCAGACGCCGCGCACCCTGAAGATGTGGCGATAGTCAAACAGGCAGATTCACTCTGCGCCTATCTCAAATGCTTAGAAGAACTCAGCGCGGGCAACCATGAATATGCGCTGGCCAAAAAACGTTTAGACGTCACCTTACGAGATCGCCATACACCTGAGATGGAGTATTTTCTCAATACCTTTGCCCCTAGTTTCGAATTAACGCTGGACGAGATCAGCTAACTCACGCTAAGTTACTTGTTAAGTGTTTGAAAAACATAAATGTACTGCAGGAGATGGCATGGATATATCCATTGACCCCAAATGGCTTGAACGCCAAGATGATGAGCATAAAATCCGCCGCGATGATCACCGCAGCCCTTTCCAACGCGATCGGGCACGTATTCTTCACTCGGCAGCATTTCGTCGCTTACAAGCTAAAACTCAAGTACATGGCACTAGCTTGAATGATTTCCATCGCACTCGCCTCACTCACTCCTTAGAAGCCGCGCAACTCGGCACTGGTATAGTGGCGCAAATTAAACTCAAGCAACCAGAGTTTCGTGATTTGCTGCCTTCGGATAGTTTGATCGATTCCTTATGCCTAGCGCATGATATCGGCCATCCTCCTTATGGCCATGGCGGCGAAGTGGCGCTCAATTATATGATGCGCGATCACGGCGGCTTTGAAGGCAACGCGCAAACCTTTCGAATTGTGACCAGCTTAGAGCCTTACACCGAACACCATGGTATGAACCTGTCACGCCGCACTGTGCTGGGATTATTAAAATACCCTGCGCTGCTGAGCCAAACTCGCGCCGTACAGCAACCCAATGCAGTCGCTCACCAGCGTCAGTTGAAAGCTAAAGAGTGGTCGCCGGCTAAGGGAATATACGATTGCGATCACGCGATTTTTTCTTGGGTAACAGAGCCGCTCTCTGCGCAAGATAAAGCTCTACTCAGTCAAATGCGTGGTCAGCCCACAACGCCTTATCAACATCACAAGACTCGCTTTAAATCACTCGATTGCTCAATCATGGAGCTGGCCGATGACATTGCCTACGGCGTGCACGATTTAGAAGATGCCATCGTGCTTGGCATGGTGACTCGCCAACAGTGGCAAGAGGCCGCAGCCTCGAAACTGGCCGAATGCGGCGATGCGTGGTTTGAAGAACACATCGCTTCCATCAGTGAAATGCTGTTTGCAGGCAAACATTATCGTCGTAAAGATGCGATTGGCGGGATTGTTAATGCGCTACTGACTAGCATTCATATTCAAGCCGTTGATGCGCATTTTGAGAATGAATTACTCGCCTTCAACGCCTATTTAGAACCCAATATGGCCACTGCGCTGGAAGTACTGAAATCATTTGTGAGCCAATATGTGATTCAAATTCCGCAAGTGCAGCGTTTTGAATACAAAGGCCAGCAGATCATCATGGATCTGTTTGAAGCGCTAAGCGCCGATCCTGAACGCTTACTGCCAGAAACAACGCGCGGTAAGTGGCAAGCCCAAACCAATGAAAACGATGGTATGCGCGTTATCTGTGACTATATTTCGGCTATGACCGATGGCTATGCGCAAAGGCTCCATCAACAACTCTTCTCAGCTCATAATCACTATTAATGGCTAGTTGAGTGATAGCTTCTGCCATCATTACTCACTGATATAGCGGTTACTCGCTGATATAGTTTTGCTTAAAAACCCCAGCTGGCATTTGGCTAATTTGAAAGGCAACCATCGCATCAAAAGCATCAAGGAGCGGTTGAAAATTTTGCCGAGGCTCAAGCAATGACAAGATATGAAAACCAGCTTCAACAGTTGATAAGCTGTTTTCACTCGGTGCCTTGCGAATGCGATAATTGCCTTTGAGATCGGTCGGCAAGTGCAAACACGGTAGCGAATGTAAATTGCTCGAGAGTTGCCACATTTTATACGCTTTCTTCCAAGTACCATCGAGTAAAATAACTCGTACTTTTCTGGTATCAGCATTGATATTCATAGCCGACACGGGCTGCGCAGTCTCATGCGGGTAAAGTACATAGTTGAGCACATCCGGCTCAGCTAAGCACTCATTCAGCTGAGTGTGCTGGCTAAAATCTTCGGCAACAAAGCGCCTGCAATTCGCTAAAGATAAATCGAGAATTCGGGCTGTGCCCATTGGGCGATGTTCTTCTGTCGGATGTTGAAGAATGATAAGCTCGACCGACGAGGAAAGCGGTACGATCAAAGAACAGATGCAGGCTTTTTGCGCTTTACCACATTGAGAACAGTATCGAGACATAACGTGAATTACTTTCGCCTTTGCTTACTAAACATAAACCATCAAAAAAATCGTTATTTTGCACTACTTGCTATCAGCTTGGTCTGCTTGGGGTTGCAATGGCCGCCACTGGCCGCCCTCAGTGCGTGGAATCGGCCTGCCATTGAAGCGGGCCAATGGTGGCGGATCCTAACAGGAAATTTCACACACACCAACTTTACACACCTTGGTATGAACCTCGCAGGGCTGTGGATTATCCATTTTGTGTTTCAACCGAGCAGTAAAAAATGGTTAATCAGCCTTCTGGCAACCAGCCTGATGGTAGGCGTTAGCCTTTTTTTGAGCCGTATGCAAGTCTATGTCGGCCTTTCAGGCGCGCTCCATGGAATGTTTGCCTATTTGGCGCTGCAAGAAGCACTGCAAGGGCGTCGCAGCAGTTGGCTGTTGGTGGTTGGTGTTATTGTCAAAGTTGTCTGGGAGCAAATTTTCGGCGCTTCAAGTAACACCAGTGAGCTTATTAATGCACGCGTTGCTATCGAAGCGCATTTAGCAGGCATGTTGGCCGGGTTGATACTCGCCATCGATGAATGGCTGAGATCAAAAAAAACGGAGAAGTAACGCACTTCTCCGCTTAATACTCTCCGAAAAATAATCTGCCTGCTTCGAGAAAGATGCGCCTAACCTAAACGATTGGCCGTTGACCGCGACTGATCAATTTCAGCAGCACGCTATCGGCCGCTTCGCCCGCAACACCAGCCAATTTATCAGTCAGTTTTTTCTTCTGCACATAATGGATTGCCAGTACCGTTTTATCTTTACACGCAGCAACCACTAAGTCGTCAGAAGTTTTGATCTCATCGACTAAACCGAGCTCTTGAGCTTGAGTTCCAAACCAGTGTTCACCAGTGGCCACTTTCTCAAGGTCAAGCGCTGGGCGATGCTCGCGGATAAAATCTTTAAACAGTTCATGAGTCTCTTCGAGTTCTTGCTTGAACTTATCGCGCGCTTTATCACTGTTTTCACCAAACATAGTCAGCGTGCGTTTGTATTCACCTGCGGTCAATTGTTCAAATTCAATATCATGTTTTTTAAGCAGTTTATTAAAGTTAGGTAGTTGTGCGATAACGCCAATGGAACCGACAATCGCAAAAGGAGCGGCCACAATTTTATCAGCAATACACGCCATCATATAACCACCGCTGGCGGCCACTTTATCAACTGCGATGGTTAGGGGTAACCCAGCTGCTTTAATGCGATCGAGCTGCGAAGAAGCCAAACCATAACCATGCACCATGCCACCGCCAGTCTCTAAACGCAGCAACACTTCATCACCTTGACGAGCAACGGCGAGAATGGCGGTCACTTCCTCGCGTAGCGAACTCACTTCTTTGGCATCAATACTGCCGTTGAAATCCAAGACAAAGAGATGCGGTTCACGTTTGGTATCTAACGCTCCCTCTTTGGCCGCTTTTTTGATCGCTTTGTCACGTACTTTGTTTTTCTCTTTTTCGCTTTTCTTTTCTGCTTTATCGCGAGCCTTCAAGAAAGCATCATCGTGCAGATGGTGTTCCATCTGCTCGACCATTTCTTTATGACGCTCGGTTAAATTCACTACTTCCAGCTCGCCTTTCTGCGCGCTGTTTTTTCCGCCCACCGATTTCACAATGACCAATAGCACAACAAGAGCGACGACGATTGTCGCAATCTTGGCCAAAAATAGGCCGTAGTCCAATAAAAATTCCAACGTCCTAATCCTCATAGGTTTTGATTTGGTGTATTGTAACCACCTTGTCACGAAGACTTAAAGCAAATCATAACAATAAGGAAGCACAAGGTGGATTATTCAGTTTCTGCAGATGCCCTCAAAGATAGAGTCATTTTAGTTACAGGTGCTGGCGACGGTATCGGTAAACAAGCCGCCATCAGCTATGCAGCCCACGGCGCAACCGTCATTTTGCTCGGCCGCACGGTGAAAAAGTTAGAACAAACTTATGATGAGATAGAAAACGCTGGCTACGCAACACCTGCGATTGTTCCGCTGGACATGAAAGGAGCCACCAAGCAACATTACCTCGATATGATCGATACCATTGCAGAGCAGTTTGGTCGCTTAGATGGTGTGCTACATAACGCGGGGCTTTTGGGTGTGATCAGCCCGTTTGATCAGATCGGTGAAGATTCTTATGACGATGTCATGCAGGTCAACGTCAAAGCGCAATTCTTACTCAGCCAAGCGGCGCTGCCATTGCTGCACAAATCTCCAGATGCGCGGATTGTATTTACGTCTTCAACCGTAGGCCATGATGGTCGTGCTTTTTGGGGCACTTATGCTATGTCAAAATTCGCCACAGAAGGGATGATGCAAGTGCTAGCTGATGAGCTAAGCAACACATCAATTCGAGTGAATGCAATTAATCCCGGTGGCACGCGCACAGGCATGCGCGCCAAAGCTTATCCCGCTGAAGATGTGGAGTTGTTGAAAACGCCTAAAGATATCATGCCGCTTTATCTCTATTTAATGGCGCCGGAAAGCCAAGCCGTGAATGGTCAATGTATCGATGCACAACCGAAAAAGTAATGGCTTAGCTTTTTCTTAATCTTTCAATGCCTTGCCTCATCAGCAAGGCATTGTCGTTTGAGGTGAACGTTACTATTTCATGTCAGCACATTACATTAGAGACGACTTTATTGTAATGATGGCTAAAAATCTTACGAAAGCACATCACGTAATCGGTCTTGTGCCACTTGTACTAATAAATCGGGTTGGAATTTAGAGATAAAACGATCACAACCCACTTTTTGTACCATGGCTTCATTAAAGCTGCCACTGAGTGACGTGTTTAACGTAATAAATAGTGATTTCATTCTCGGATCATTACGGATCTCGGAAGTCAGTTTATAGCCGTCCATTTCTGGCATTTCAGCATCGGTGATCATCAGTAAAAGCTCACTCGTTACATCTCTTCCTTCATCGCTCCACGACTTCAGAAGATTCAATGCTTCTAAGCCATCTCTGCATTCGACAATTTCCAAACCAAGCTGTGAGAGCGTCCCTTTTATTTGGTTACGAGCCGTTGAAGAATCATCCACAATCAGAATTTTTCGCCCGACCATCTCCGCAACCAAATCATGATCAAGAACGCCTTCTGAGATAGAAACGTCATAATCAATAATCTCAGCTAACACTTTTTCAACATCAATGATTTCAACAATATGGCTACTGTTGACCTCTTTAACATGGGTGATAGCGGTAAGGTAATTAGAACGGCCAGCTAAACGCGGTGGTGGCTGAATTTCAGTCCATGCGGTATTGATAATATTGCGAACTTGCCCAACCAAAAAACCTTGAATGGTTCGATTGTACTCAGTGATGATGAGGTTCTGTTCCTGGCTATCCAAGCGAGATGGAGGAAAACCGATCGCACTGCGCAAATCAATGACAGGAACTGGCACTCCCCTCAATGAGGCTACACCCGTAATATTATGATGAGAACCGGGCAATTTCGTTAACTGAGGAACTTTGATCACTTCCCTCACCTTAAATACATTGATCGCAAAAATTTGCCGGCTATTTAAGCTGAATAAAAGCAACTCAAGTCGATTCTCTCCGACAAGATTGGTGCGCTGGTCAACCGTATTTAAAACACCTGACATACGAAATCCCGAAAATTATAGTGAACTCACATAACAGTATAGCCATATGGGTTAATTGTAAAAAATATAAATGATCTAACCGCGAAAAAATTAACCTTCGACAACTTTCATCAGCAAAAGTCCATCATAGAGAGCTTGTTTAATCAAAGCCGCACCGGGCATGGTTGCCTGTTTATAAAAACGTGATTCCACTAATTCGAGATCTTGATGATAGACAGGTAAGCTCTGCTCTTCGATGCATTTTTGCAATGCAGGGTATAACACGTTCTTAGCTTGGTTGATAACACCACCGATAAGAATTTTTTCTGGGTTAAACAGGTTGATCACAATTGCGATTGCGGCCCCTAAATAACGCCCTAGTTTCTCTATCACATCCACCGCTAATGGGTCACCCTCTGCTGCGGCCTCACAGATATCTTCAATAGTGATTTCACTGTGCTCAGTCAATGATGAAACCTCACCGTTTGCAATACGCAGCGCCACTTCTTCACGAATTGCTTGCGAACTGGCGACTGTCTCCAAACAGCCAATATTGCCACAATGGCAACGTTTACCGTGCGGATCAATTTGGATATGACCTAACTCACCGATATTCCCGTGCCGACCTTGCAGCACCCTGCCATCGAGGATAATGCCGGCCCCTAAACCGTGGTGAATAGAGATAAGAACTGAATTTTCATTGCCTTGCGAATGGCCAAACAACTTTTCAGCCAGTGCCCAAGCTCGGGTATCATTCGCCACAAATACAGGTAGGCCCGTCGCCTTATAAATTTCAGGACCAAGAGCCAGATTTTCCACATTGTAATGAGGCATCTGTAGCACAATCCCTTGCTCTGAATTCACTAAACCGGGCAAGGTAATTGCGATACTCGTCACTCGATCCAATTGCGACGAGTAGGTTTGAAAAAACTCTTCAATTTCGTAAAGCAACCTAGCGAGCACGTCATCTTGGTCTAGCTCATGGATCTCAATTTTGGTGTCGATCAACACTTCACCACCCAACTCATGCAGGGCAATAATTAGGTAACCACGCCCTAAACGCATGGATAAAAATTGCCATCCCTCATTATTGGTTTGTAAACCAACGGCTGGGCGGCCACGGCTGATCGCTTCTTGTACTGTCGTTTCATGGATTAAATGAGCTTCAATTAACTCACGAGTAATTTTGGTAATACTTGCCGGAGCAAGCTCACTCTCCTTCGATAAATCGATGCGAGAAATGGGACCTTTTTGGTCAATGAGTTTATATACACGACCAGCATTGACCTGTTTGATATGATCAATATGGCCTGGTTGCGCCATATACATTGGGAGCTCCAGAAATCAATAACATGCCAATTTTTTTACTTTGCGAAGTAATTGTGAAGCGCTTTAGTATATTGCCGTGACAAGCATCACGGATATACCTAGATCTTCGTGTATTTAGCCAATAAACTGCCATTTGTTTACATTCAAAAAATATGAAACTCCTCTTTTTTTGTGACAAAAATCATCTGACACCTGTCGATAAATTTCACTCTTATCCCCTTTCTTTCGCCAGATCTTGCATATACTCAATCTAGATTCCCGCCCCATCAGGAGAACACAATGACCGCTGTGTTAAGAAGAACAAAAATCGTGACTACTTTAGGCCCATCAACAGACAAAGGCGAGATATTAGAGGCGATTATCAAAGCTGGCGCAAATGTTGTGCGCATGAATTTTTCACATGGTAGCTCCGAGGACCATAAACTGCGAGCGCAACGAGTAAGAGCTATCGCGGCTAAGTTGGGTCGCCATGTCGCTTTACTTGGTGATTTACAAGGACCAAAAATTAGGGTCTCCACATTTAAAGAAGGAAAAGTCTACTTAAATGAAGGTGACCGATTTGTTCTTGATGCAGAGCTCCCCCCAGGGCAAGGTGACCAAGATTCGGTTGGCATTGACTACAAAAAACTACCACAAGATGTGCAGCAGGATGATTTGCTGCTATTGGACGACGGACGAGTACAACTACTCGTCACAGCAGTCGATGGTGCTAAAATACACACCATAGTCACCGTCGGTGGTCCACTTTCAAATAACAAAGGCATCAACAAAAAGGGTGGCGGTTTATCGGCGGAAGCGCTGACCGAAAAAGACAAACGAGACATACTACTCGCCGCCGAAATACAGGTTGAATATCTGGCCATTTCATTTCCTCGCAATGGCGAAGATATGAAATACGCTCGCCGCCTCGCTCGTGATGCAGGCCTTGAAGCCAAACTCGTGGCGAAAGTGGAACGGGCAGAAACCGTGGCCAGTGATCACAATATTGATGACATCATTATGGCCTCCGATGTGATCATGGTCGCTCGTGGTGACTTGGGGGTAGAAATTGGTGATCCTGAGCTGGTTGGTGTGCAGAAAAAACTGATCCGCCGCGCTAAGGCACTCAATAGAGTAGTGATCACCGCAACACAAATGATGGAGTCAATGATAGAGAACCCAATGCCAACCCGCGCGGAGGTAATGGATGTTGCCAATGCGGTGCTTGACGGAACCGATGCGGTGATGCTTTCAGGTGAAACTGCTGCTGGGAAATACCCAGTAGAAACGGTTCGTTCGATGGCCGAAGTGTGTGTCGGCGCAGAAAAAATGATCGAAGCTAGCCAACAAAATTACCGAATCGATACTTCGTTTGTGACTGCTGAAGAGACCATTGCGATGTCCACTATCTATGCGGCCAATCACATGGAAGGAATCAAAGCCATGGTGACTCTGACCGAATCAGGAAGAACAGCGCTTATGACCTCACGCTTAAATTCTGTACTGCCTATCTTTGCTATGTCGCCCAATGAACGAAGTTTAAACCGCTGCGCTCTATATCGGGGAGTCACACCCGTCTATTTTGATACCAAAGCAGATACTGGTTTTGATGTGGCCGTTGCAGCTCTCAATACGCTTAAGGAGAAAAAATTGTTAGAGTTCGGTGACTTAGTGATCATCACTCAAGGTGACATTATGGATGTCGAAGGGTCAACCAACTGCATGCGTATCCTGCCGGTCCTTGACTAACCCGTGCTCCCCGTTGACTTAATGGTCGCGGGGAAAATAATCCGATGATGCAATACGGGACTGATATGCCGACTGCGCTTGGTTAAATTGGTCGATAAAGCGATAACCCGCCGTCAGTCCCAGCTCATAATCATAAAGCAGATCTTCTTGACTGCTTAAGAGAGATCTTGACCTCAATGGTTCGCTGGGCACAATCTGTAGGATGTAAACATCATCCGGCGGCGCACGCAAAAATTCTTGAGTAAGAGAATAAGTTTGGTAATGCACCATTAACATATCCGCTAACCCCGAATCAAACTTGTCACCAATTAAATGACTCAAGCGATAAATATCATCAGCGCCAAATAACCAGCGCCCACCATTGAGTAGCTCCAAATTCATTTGCTCACGTTTTTGTAGCTTAGAACGTTCTATTTGTTGATGGAGAAGACCACTCCACTCTTGCTTCCAGTAAGACAATTTTTGTCGCCACTGACCTTGAATATTTTGCAAAGGTTCACGTAGCCAATGAGCCTCGTTGTAAGGCTTAG
The DNA here is from genome assembly GCF_963886625.1 of Vibrio sp. V23_P3S9T160. NCBI lineage: Bacteria > Pseudomonadati > Pseudomonadota > Gammaproteobacteria > Vibrionales > Vibrionaceae > Vibrio > Vibrio sp. V23_P3S9T160. Next base: position 5,702 of record NZ_CAWPDB010000169.1, on the reverse strand, counting down.
CAGAAGGCAACGGCTTCATCGGTAACCCACTCTCTACCGCGTCGACATCAGGGCATTCAGTGCGGATTACCGCGACAAAACGGGCACCTCTACGCCATGCCTCCTGAACTGGAATTGATGCCGATACTCCACCATCAATATATAGGTCATCACCCAGCTTGACTTCATGCGGATATAAGCGGGGAATCGCACAGGTGGCAATCAACACCGCTCTCCAGTTACTTGCTAATATCGGGAAATAATGGTCGTGGAGTGAGTGTGCTGAGGTAACAGCAGCATAAGCTTTTCTTTTCGCAAGGACTTGGGCTCCCATATCGACATCCAACCGATAAGGAAATTCCGATATGCGATCTAAAGCCCAATCCAAGTTCATGAACTGCTTACGCCGAACGTAGCTAAATAGATTAAAAAAATTAGCATCCGTGGTGAGTTCTAAAATAAAAGCCTTGCCTAACCCATGTTGACGGCATAGGTAAGCGCACAAATTCAATGCACCTGCAGAGGTGCCATAAAATTCATCAAAGGGGTCAAAATTGGAAAGAAGGAACGCATCTAACACACCTGCGGTAAAAATACCTCTTTGGCCACCACCTTGGGCAACCAATGCATTTTTTCCTCCAATGTACTTCGAGAGCCGATCTAAATCCGCTCTCGTCTCTTTATCAGAGATAGTTCCACTAGTGTTCATCAGCAGAACCCTCGTTGATTAATGGCTGATAGCGATCAAACCAAAACCGACGAGAATAGTAAAGACCGTTGCAGTAATCACTAATGCATATTTTAGATCAAGTTCCATAGCCACCTCCTATCAGATAACAAAGTAATAACATCAGTGTGAAGTATCTTCAAGAATCGTTGATTTTTCGTGCACAATTATGGAGTTACCATCACAATAACCTAATCGTTAAAAAGTGGCTTAGGTTAATAATTATGCATCAATACAATAAAATCATTCTTATCATCGGAGCTTTATCTGCTCACTATGCACAAGCGCAAGTCATCGTCTCTCCCTTTTTTGGGTATATCGTTGGGGGCGAAGTCGAGGATCAAGCCAGCAATGAATACGATTTAAAAGCTTCCTCTGGTTATGGCCTCGCTATAGAAACTGATTACGAAAAAGGCCGAATTGGTCTGTTTTATGCCACTCAAAACACCTCTGTTGAAACCATTAACGCGGATACCAACATCCATTATCTCCACTTTCAAAGCAGCATTTATTATCCGACAAGCCAACAATTGACCGCTTATATAGGCCTAGGTATCGGTGGTTCTTATACGGATGTTGACTGGGCTAAAGATAAATATGGTTTTTCTTCAAGCTTGTTTGGGGGTTTTGAGTATGCCTTTACCGATAACATTGCGCTGAATAGCCAAGTGCGTTGGTTAGGTACCTCTGTTGACAACGAAACTTCAGCAACCTGCACACTGCCCTCTTCAGAAACGTGCGCGATTCGTTTTAAATCTGATTGGATCAATCAATTTTCGGCTAATATCGGCCTAACAGTTCGTTTTTAAACCAAGATAAAATTGTGGTGTGATTCACTAGTGAGTGTATGTTTTTCAGTCATACACTCTTCGACAAAAAATAGTTTTATCATTTATATTTTTTAGACAACGAAGTTATAAATTCCATTCTTATTAAAAAATGACGTTCATTCCACCTAAATCCCAATTAATTAACAACTAATACACCATCAAAAAACCAGAGAATAACATTTACAATCTATTGCCTTAACTTAGATTAGTCTGTAGTCTCGAACCCATGCGTAGCTGATTATTTCAGATACAGCAAACACACATCGAACTATTAAGAACAATATTCTGAGTTCTCGGAAAGCTGACAACATATAACACTAACTTTTTGCCAGTTCATGGATGATGGCGCAAATATTCACGGTCTACTTAGTGTACCGATAGTATTCATCACTCCAACACTGGCTCCGCAGCCGAAGAGAAGCTTCATACCTCAGGGAAGTCGTAAAGGAGTAAGCAATGAAGCGAGAACAATGGGGATCCCGTGCAGGGTTCATTTTGGCTGCCGTAGGTTCGGCTATCGGTCTTGGAAACATATGGCGTTTCCCTTATATGGCTTATGAGAATGGGGGTGGTGCATTCTTCATCCCTTACCTTTTCGCCATGATCACAGCGGGTATACCGTTTATGATCCTAGAGTTCAGCATGGGTCAAAAGCATCGCGGTTCAGCACCAGCCACTCTGGCTAAAATTCACGCAAAATTTGAATGGTTAGGTTGGTTCCAAGTAGGGGTTGCCGCTATTATTGCTGTGTATTATGTGGCCGTTATTGGCTGGGCTATTTCCTACTTTGGTATGTCGTTTACACAAAGTTGGGGAACCGATACTAATGCTTTCTTCTTTAGCAACTATTTAGCACTAGGCGATAATTCACCGACAAATCTCGGTAGTATTCAATGGAAAATTGCCATTGCAATGCTGATTGCATGGGCCATTACTTATGCTGCTATCGTCGGTGGAGTGAAATCTGGAATCGAACGCGCTTCAAAAATCATGATGCCAATACTGTTTATCATGGTACTGCTTTTGATTGGCCGCATGATTTTCCTACCAGGTGCATTAGATGGTGTGAACTACATGTTTGAGCCTGACTTTGACAAGATCTGGGATGTGAAGGTTTGGGCTGCTGCTTATGGACAGATTTTCTTCACCCTAAGTATTGGTTTTGCCATCATGCTGGCGTATTCCAGCTACCTTCCTGAGAAATCAGACATAACGAATAACGCCTTCATGACAGTATTGATCAACTGTGGTTTCTCAATTCTGGCGGGGATTATGATTTTCTCTGTTCTTGGCTACATGGCTCATGAACAAGGCAAACCGTTGACAGAAGTCGTGTCTGCGGGCGTTGGGCTTGCATTCGTTACGTTACCAGCGGCTATCAACCTATTGCCAGCGCCCTATATTCTTGGGCCAATCTTCTTCTTTGCACTTGTTGTTGCAGGCCTAAGCTCACACATATCAATCATTGAAGCCGTCACCTCAGCCGTCATCGATAAGCTAAAATGGAGCCGTAAAAAGGCCGCTAATGTAGTTATCAGCGTAGGGTTTTTGGTTTCAATGGCCTTTGCGACCAACGGTGGCCTGTTGCTACTCGACCTTGTCGACCACTTCGCAAACAACGTGGGCATTATGGCGAGCTGTCTAGTGGAACTTACGCTCATGGCATGGCTATTTAAGATTTCTGACGTACGCAAATACGTGAACAGCATTTCCGATTTCAATATTGGCGTGTGGTTTGATATTTGTCTGCGCTTTATCTCACCTGTAATTTTGGCCATTATTGTCGCCACAAAACTGAACGCTCTATTCACAGAAGGTTACGGTGGTTATGACCTCACCCTAGGATGGGTCATGATCGGGTTACTATTCGCTATAGGCGTAACAATCAATGCAACAAGCCGCAAGGAGTGCAACTAATGACGACAAGTGCAATTATTATGATGATTATTGGTTTGGGCATTACGTGGGGTGGCGCCGCCATCTGCATTAAAAAAGCCATGAACAAACAATAATCCTGTTGATTCTAAAAGCCGATGTCATCATCGGCTTTTTTTATGCCTGTCGACAACCGCTACACTTGCCTCTTGAAGCCAAACCTATTCATGCCACCCAAACCACAGCAAAATTAAACAAGTGATGTGAATAAAGGAATAGAGCGAAATAGCCCTTACTTGATTATCGTTTGAGATAAAAGAGAGTTAAGTCGACAAGCCAAGCGTGAGATCCGTCTTATCGCCGCAAGCGGACAACTCAACTAATAAATGAGATGGCAATGATCAACTTATAAAAATAGAGAATGGCTGATGAGCGAGTTAGCGGCAAAAGAAAAGGAGGCTTTCGCCTCCTTTTTTATAGGGGAATGAAAAGATATGAATTAACCGTGGTTACGGATCCACTCATCCATTTCAGTTTTAAGGTTGTCAGACTTAGTACCAAAGATAGCTTGAACGCCACCCGATACAACAACAACACCCGCAGCACCAAGCTGTTTCAATTTCTCTTGGTTTACTGCTTCTGTTTTAGCAACAGAAACGCGTAGACGAGTAATACATGCATCTAGGTTAGTGATGTTTTCTTTACCACCAAAGGCTGCAACAAGTTCACCAGCTAACTCACTACCTGTAGCAGAAGAAGCTTCTTCAGATTCATCTTCACGACCTGGAGTTTTCAGGTTCATCGTACGGATAACGAAAGTAAACACGACATAGTATAGAACTGCATAAGCAATACCTAGACCAACCAATAGCAACATGTTTTCAGCACGAGGAGATTGAACAACAAAGTCAATGAAACCGTTCGAGAACGTGTGACCGTGAACAACACCTAGAGCGTTAGTCAATACATAAGCAAGACCAGCTAGCAAAGCATGAACAACATAAAGTACTGGAGCGATGAATAGGAACGAGAACTCAATAGGTTCTGTAATACCCGTTAGGAATGAAGTCAATGCAGCTGACGCCATGATACCCATTACTTTGGCGCGGTTTTCTGGTTTAGCACTGTGTGCAATTGCAATTGCTGCAGCTGGAAGACCGAACATTTTGAATAGGTAGCCACCCGCTAGTTGACCGAAACCGTTACCTGCAGCGCGAGACGCATCATCAGCAGTCAAGAAACAAGTCATGATACCGTGAACGGTAGTACCGGCATTGTTGGTACATGTACCTGCTTCATAGAAGAAAGGCACGTTCCAGATGTGGTGAAGACCAAATGGAATCAATGAACGCTCAACAACACCGTAGATACCAAATGCGGTTACTGGGTTTTGGTTAGCAGCCCAATCAGAGAATGTTGCGATAGCTGAACCTACAGGAGGCCAAATGATAGATAAAACAATACCTAGAGCAATCGCAAGGAAACCCGTAATGATTGGTACTGCACGTTTACCCGCGAAGAAGCCAAGATATTCAGGAAGTTGAATTTTGTAAAAACGATTGAATGCCCAAGCAGCAACACCACCTGCAAGGATACCACCAAGAACGCCCGTCTCGATGTTATCAACACCCATTACGACTGCCATTACTTTTAGCGTCGCAACCATGATGCCATAGCCAACAATTGCTGACAGGCCTGAAACACCATCGTTATTCGTGAAGCCTAATGCTACACCTACTGCAAAGAGTAGTGCCATTTGACCAAAAACCGAACCACCAGCTTGTTCCATTAAATGTGAAACAACTTCTGGTAGCCAGCTAAAGTTCGCTGCACCCACACCAAGCAAAATACCCGCAACTGGTAAAACTGATACTGGAAGCATCAGAGCCTTACCAACTTTCTGCAGGTTTGCAAAAAGGTTTTTAAACATGTTTATGCTCCTGATTAAGTTATTAGAATTGTTTGGGTTCTAACGGCACACCCCCGTAGCCTAAATGTTAGCACCCAATGAAAATGTAACCACATATCGCATTATATTTTTCGCCTCTAAATATATCTTGATGCCACTCAAACTTTCTAGTTAGTAACGAAATTTTGTTTCAAAACAATAGACCGATCACAATGCGGGAGGGTGTAAACTCTGCCAATCAATTAATATAACTACATGTTTTATAATGACATTGTTAACAATACCATTAATTTCACAGAGTGAATAAAATTAGCGCACTTGTTATTTTTAGTAACAAAATTACAATTTTAACTTTCAAGCTTATTTTTTCAACAGATTAAGT
>NZ_CAWPDB010000168.1:8997-16945 GCF_963886625.1 Vibrio sp. V23_P3S9T160 | reverse complement strand
CAATAAAAATGCTTACGAGGTTTATATGTCAATAAACAGAAGAAAAGCACTTAGCGCTATTGCCATTATGTCAGGCTTGGTATGGAACACCGCTCAAGCTGACGTGAATCAGCCGCAAGGTTTGGCCATTGAAATGTTCAGTGAGCTTCAGGATGACAGCCAAATCAATTACTTCAATGCGAGCTATTGGTTACAAGGAGAGGTTGAGCCCCCGACACTAATGCAGATGCGTGACGATGTACTGAACCAACATATGCGCTATTTTGTCGATTTCAGTACGATTGAAGGTGAGTCGCAAAAGACAGAGGCGAAAGCATTGCTCAGGAAAAAACTGGGCTTAGCGTTTGCCAGTGACTTTTTGATCATCAGTGAACACAAAGGAGAATTGTTGTTCACACCGTTAGATGACGAGAATGATGCCAACATTCGTCTACTGGAAGCCGCCCCAATTGCCCATTCTCGTCAGCGCCGTAGTACGGCCAGTATGGTGTCAAATAGTGGTTCGGAAACGAACTCTTTGCCACACGTCGCGTTTTATTTGAATGTCAATCGGCCTATTACTGATAATGAATGTACGTTTAATAACTCACATCTTTGGGATCGAGGTACGCGAGTGTTTTGCGATAACCCGAATATCTCTTTGATCTATAGAGTTAATTTAGAGCGTTCATTACAATATGGCACCATTGGCTCTGCGACACCGGACGCGAAAATTGTTCGCATCAGCTTAGATGATGATACAACGGGTGCGGGGATCCATCTCAATGACCGTCTTGATTATCGTCAATCAGGTGCTGATTACACGACATTAGATGCTTATTTCCGAGACTGGTCGACCGATGCCATCGCCCAAGACTACCAATTTGTATTTAACTCTTCGAACAACAAAGCGCAGATCTTAAAAACGTTCCCGAGAGAAAATCTCAATGCCGAATATGAAGTCAAAGAGGTATCCGGCTTCCAGCTAGGAGTGAGTGGTGGTGTCGAGGTTAGTGCTGATGGACCTAAAGGCAAGCTAGAAGCCAATGCCAGCTACAACCAAAGCCGTTGGTTAACCTTTAAAACGCACGATTATCGTGTTGAACGTAGCACCAATAATGCACAAAACGTCAGCTTTAAATGGAATCGTAGCCAATACGCGACTGCCGAATCGATGATGAATCGCTCTACGGATGCGCTGTGGGTCAATACTTATCCTGTGGATACCAACCGCATTAACCCGATTGGTTACGCGAGCTTCGTACCCAAAATGGATGTGATCTATAAAGCCGCTCCTAATGCGACGGGGACAACGGAATTTACCATTGATTCTTCGGTCAATATTCGTCCCATTTATAACGGTGCTTATAAGCATTATTATGTTGTAGGTGCGCATCAGTCCTACCATGGTTTTGAAAATACGACGCGCCGCAGAGTGAGCAAAAGTGCTAGCTTTACTGTCGATTGGGAGCACCCAGTATTCACTGGCGGTCGTCCAGTGAATTTGCAATTGGGCAGCTTTAATAATCGTTGCGTTGATGTGGCTGATAATGGCGCGCTCTCTGCCTCAAGCTGTGATGAAACCAAAAACTCACAATCTTTTATTTATGATCAGTTAGGTCGCTATGTGAGTGCAAACGACATCCATCAATGTTTGGATGGACAATCACTGGGTCAATTACAAACCTGTAGTTCGAGTTTAAGTCAGCGTTGGGAATGGATAGAAAACAGCGATAAGCTGAGTAATGTTTTCTCTCATGAGTTACTTGGTCATGATAAAACCAGCGGTGAGTTAGGTTTGTATGCTGATGGCAATGATCAGGTAAGTGTGCGCACCATTACCGCTTACACCAACGTATTTCATTCAGATAGTGAATCGGCCGTATTTGGGTTTACATCGGGTTCATTGGCCTTACAAGATGTTGGTCAATCGGGGACACTGTATATTCGCCATGGTGCTGCGATTGATGCAATTGGTACGCAAGCCAATGCGATGCAAGGCGGTGAAAGTGGTAGTTTGACTGAAATTGATCTGAAACGCGTTACGCAAATAACCGTTACTTCCGGTGAGTTCAAGTACGGTGGCAACCATTTACTCCGTATGACTTTTAAGCTTGATGATGGTTCAACCAAAGTAGTGGGGTCAAAAGACTACGCAATCAGTACCCACGATGAAGTGTTTGAGTTGCCAGCCGGATCGGCCATTCGGCAAGTCAAGGTTTGGTCTGAAGGTTGGTTAGCCGATGGTATTCAATTTATTATAAAATAGCGCAATCAGTTCATGATTGAGTAGTAAAGAGCGCTCATGCTTTTGGCTTAATTAGCTAAAACGTGAGTGCTCTTTTTGTTAATGCGATGTTAATTTTATCTGTTGTTTTTTTTAGTTCATTCACGAAGCTGGTAAGCCGACATGAAATAAAGTGCTTTTCTTCTAAAGTTAGGGTGCTCCTCAGAGGTCTAATCTCTGGTGTGGTAACGGTAGGCTAGATGTATGCCGCGCCTAAACCAGGCACTACAATAAGAAGGAATTTACTTTGAAAAAAACGATTATTATTGCTGCTTTTTGTCTGCTGAGTACCACGGCGCTGGCGGCAACCAGCACGGTGGCGTTAAGTAAGACAGGCTATACCCAAACCCAGTATCCTATTGTGTTAGTTCATGGCTTATTTGGTTTTGATACGCTGGCCGGAGTCGATTATTTCTACGGCATTCCGCAATCACTGACGAAAGATGGCGCAAAGGCCTACGTGGCTCAAGTCTCAGCAATCAACAGCTCTGAGCTGAGAGGTGAACAACTATTGCAACAAGTGGAGTCACTTTTAGCCGCCACTGGCGCTCAAAAAGTTAACCTGATTGGCCATAGTCATGGCGGACCAACGGCTCGCTATGTTGCATCAGTTCGGCCCGATCTTGTGGCGTCCGTGACTAGCATTGGTGGCGTGAATAAAGGCTCAATCGTGGCAGATTTAGTGCGTGGGCACATTAAAGAGGGCTCCATTTCTGAAACGATTGCTGTCAAAATGGCGCAAGGATTGGCGGGTTTGGTTGGCCTGCTTTCTGGGGGAAGTAACCTAGAGCAAGATCCTTTAGCCTCCTTAGAAGCCTTAACTACCCAAGGTTCGCTAGCGTTTAATCAACACTACCCAGAAGGCGTTCCAAGCAGTGAATGTGGTGATGGTGAATTACTGGCTGACAATGGTGTTTATTACTATTCGTGGACAGGATCTTCGACCTTTACCAACCTCCTTGACCCAACTGATGCTGCGATGATGTTGACTGGGCTTGTCTTTAATGGCCCTAATGATGGTTTAGTCGGCGTATGCAGTACTCACTTGGGTAAGGTGATCCGCGATGATTACCAAATGAACCACTTAGATGAAATCAACGGCTTGCTTGGGATACACCACCTTTTTGAAACTGACCCCGTTACCTTGTATCGCCAGCACGCTAATCGATTGAAGCTTCAAGGTTTATAACTTCGAGGTTGATAGTTTCGAGGTTTATAACTTCAAGTTTTGTAACATCAAACTTTATAAGGATTGGCTATGAAAAAGCCCGCACTATTTGGTTTTATCGTGATCATCTTGGGGAGCATCGGTGCGGTGCTTTTTCTGCAAAAGCCAGTATCATCACAGAGCGCGTTACAAACGCCATCTCAACAAGATACGCAGATAGACAGCGCATCGAGTCTTGATTTAATTCACTATTTTATCTCTACATTAGGAGAGAGTTCATTACCTGAGGTTGAGCTGCGCATTGCCCAGTATGCTGAGCAGGATGAGGGCGTGGTGATCGATCCAATGCTTTTTGAACAGTTTATCCAATACAAACAAGCATTAGCTGAGTTAGAGGCTAATTCTTCCATCGCCAGTCTCGATCTTGCTACCTTAGCTGAGATCAATCAGCAGTTACTGAAAATACAAAGTCAATTTTTTAACGTTGATCAGCAAAGTATGTTGTTTGGTGAAGAGAATGCGTTACGAAATTTAGCGTTAGAAAAGCTGCGCATTAAAGCTCAAGCAGTAGATTCATATGATGAGCAGCAGCAGTGGCAAACGTTATTAGCACAGCAGCCAGAATACATTCAGCGCAGTGAACGCAATGTACAACTACTGCCAGCACTCAACGCGAGTCGCCATTTGTCCACGCAAGAGCAATACTTAGCTTGGAACGAGTTGGTTGGCGAACAAGGAGCACAGCGGTTAACGCAGCTTAGTGAACAACGAGAGCAGTTTTCTCAGCATCTCGAAAACTATCTACAACAGCGTTCGGCGGTGCTTGAAAATACACGCTTGAGCGAAGATGAAAAAAATCAGCAAATTACGCAACTGCGTACCCAAACGTTTGAGGCCAAACAACTCAAACGCGTCGAGGCGTTGGAAAGGTTAAGTGATCAATCGCTTTAATTCTGTTTATCCAATAAAGAAGAGCGCGACCGAAGCCGCGCTCAAGTTCTCTAAGAGAAAATAGAATAGGTGGTTACAAATTCACCACAATGGCGTTAGTCACTGTTGCACCTTTGTCATCCATCACTTTAATTTTCACTTCATGTTTTCCAGAGCTTGGGAAAATGGCGGTGAAGAGTTTGCCACGTTTTATTTTTCCATTCGGCAGGGTCCATTCCGTATCGACAATTCGCCCATCGCTATCGCTGCTGGTTGACCACATTGTTACCCAGCGTCCAAGGTGGATGTACTTAGCACTGGCTTGCGGTAATGCGTTAGGCACTTCAACCTGTATTGTGCGCGTAGTGGTGTTGGTTGCGCCTTTATCATCCGTTACGGTTAGGTTTACGGTGTATTGCCCTGCTTTGGTGTAGCTCCAGCTTGGCGCCATTTCGCTGCTCATTTGGCCGTTACCAAAATCCCATGCGTAACTGACTAGCTCGCCATCTTCATCATGGCTGTAGTTGAGAGCACTGACAGATAAACCGTCTGTTTTAAGCTCAAAGTTGGCGACAGGAGCTTGGTTTTGTTCGCTGACTTTTGATAAGCGAATTACGCCGTACTCATTGTCTTGGCCTTGGTTGAGGATGTCGATCATCAAGCCAAATTCCGTTAACTTACGCCCAGCATCTGGTACTAATGGTGAGCTGTAATCCGCGCCATCAGAGAAATTACCATTACCGATTAAGCTTGTGTCTTCGAGCACATCACCATCGGCAGCGACTAAACGTAGAGGTGTTTGATCTTGCAATGAGAAGGTTGCATCTCGCACTTGGAAGCGCGTTTGTGCGGCCTCACCGGTTTTTGACCAAACCAATGCGTTTTGATCCGCATCGACGACACCTAACCAACCTTCACCTGGGTGGTTACCTACCCAGTTATCCGTGTAAGATTCATCCACATACCAAACCAGTAGGCCGGGTTCGAAAGTCATCAACTGGCCCATGCGTTTGATATTGGCTAAGCCTTGGTCGACGCCATTGTGGCTACGCCATTGCAGTAAATAATAGTGTGGCGCTTCATGGAAGCCATTGTTGGTGGTGTAACCTTTAAAGGCGAAGGTGGATGTTCCTTCGGCATCATCAATAAGGGTTTGCTGCCCGTCGACCTCTAACTGTAGGTTATCAAGGTAAAGACCTTCCATGGCTAAGCCGCCATCAGTGACATAGTCAAAGCTGAGTGTCACTTCTTGGCCTGCCCACTGGGAGACGTCAAATATCGCATCAACCCAGCCATCCGACTGACCAGCAATAGCAGGTACAAGCCCTGTATTGTACGGGTCATCCATGGTGGTGATGTTACCAGCAATCGCTTTACCATTGATCAGTACGCGTGCAAAGTCGTAGTCTTTTTCAATCTGATACCATGCTTTAAAATTCAGCGTAGCTTGTTCACCTGTAGGGATAGAAAGCTTACGAGACATGCTATTTTTCAGATCATCGCCTCGGTTTGAATAAAAAGCGGACGAACCTTGATAAGGCTTCACTCCATCAACACGTTTCAGTGGTAAATCAATCTTCACCATATTTGGTCGAGCATTGTCAGTGGTTTGGAATAGGGTAAATACGCGAGGATTTTTCTCTAACTCTGCAATCGAAATTTGATCGTCATTGATCCAACGACCACCGACCGCTTTTTGTAAGAACTGTTTAGACCAAGAGCTGAATGCCGTCGGTTGTGTTCCGCCAATTTTTCCGGCCCAACTGCCAGAAGACATGATGGACCAATAAGAAACTGGCTCACCTTTACCTGTGTATTGGGTATCGTATTCGTCAGGCAAACCTAAATCGTGGCCATACTCGTGTGCGCAAACCCCAGCGGCCGCATCAATCGGTTGCATGGTGTAATCAAAGGCGGCATATTGGCCGTTAAAGCGATCTGGAAGCGTACTTTTTGTGCCTTGAAGGACATAAGGTTGGCCGAGATTATAACGGTGGGACCATATGGCGTCAGGTCCAAGCACACCGCCGCCGGCTTCTTCACCAACGGATGCATGGAACACCATCAAGTGATCGATTACGCCATCCGGTTCGCGGAAGTTGCCATTACCATTGTAATCGTAACGATCTTCAATATCGTAATCGGCCAGATTAATACTAGGGTCTTGCGCCAGTTGGTTCAGTGCTTCGCGCACCAACTCTTGCGCATTCATATCTTTGTCTGTTGTTGCAGAGTTGCCCCCGTAAAACGCGGCGTTTTTAGACGCGCGATACCAACCTGCGGCTTGCCCGGCCACACTGTAGCTTTGCCCAGACTCGCTTTCATAATACTGACGCATCGAGATGAAATTTTCTCCATTAGGGCCTGCATAGCCCGCATCGGAAAAAAGCAGATCTTGATAGTGAGGTGGATTGTAGCTGGCATAGAGCATTTCAGTATGCTCTTTGGTCAGGCGGTTATCGTTCCAAGGTAAATCGGGAAAATCAATTAAAAGCGCTAATACCTTATCGGTGCGTTTGGTGCTGATATCGAGAGCAAAAACGCTGGCTTTTTGGTGGCCTTTTTGTTTTTCAATGGTCTTTAATACCCGTGCGCGTTGCTCAAGAGCTTGCTTACCAAATTGCGCATCACCGTGGAAGCCCGATTTGATTTTTTGCTCTAAATAACGATCCAAGGCATCGCGCTTGATTGCATCGGTAGCATTGCCATCCACAACACCGTTACGCACTAACATTTCAATGAGTTTATCTTCATTGACTACCCCTAAATCAATCGGGGTGTGCGCATAAGCACTGACGTTAAATAGTGTTACCATTGCTGACGCAAGCAAGGTTTTCCTTATGTGTTTCATCTGCTTTCCTTATTTTTCTTTCTGTATTTATGGTATTAACAATTTCACTGAACTGATTTCCATACGACTGAGCGCTATAGAGAATAAATGGCTTTCATCGCCATAAAATAGAATTCATGGACGCAATGAGTGGCTGGTATATTCTTATCTAGGCAAGTTTTCTGAGTGTTATTCAGTGAAGATTGAACGGGTGATTTAGTCGCTCTTCGGCGGAGAAATACACGCTTCTTCTTGATGAGTTGTCGAATTTAGAGACTTTTCTTTGTGGTGTTTTCTTTGTAGATAAAGGGCAAGTGCTTGTTGTTGCTGTTCTGATGTCAGCCCTTCACATATCACACCTCGTTCGATTAATGAGGCGAGCAACCGTTCATCATCAACTGAAGATTGAGCAAGGCTAATTGATGAGTAACTAATTAATAAAAAATAAATTAAATGTTTCACAGTATATCCATATAATGTGTGAATTATTCGTAACAATCTATATATCAGTCATACGCATAGCAAGTGTAAATAATTGTTGTTTTGAAATAACATCATATTTTAAACATAACTAGTTAACATTTGGTTTGTTTTTAATTGATAAATATGTCGGTTCTTTATTCTTAAATTTAGAATTAATAATTGATGGATTTGTATTTTATTCTTAGTGATGAAGATGAAATTCTTTAGATAAATAAAGTGATAGGTTAGAATTCAATCGAAAGTAAATGTTGGGTCAAAACCAACAATGACT
>NZ_CAWPDB010000168.1:0-8952 GCF_963886625.1 Vibrio sp. V23_P3S9T160 | reverse complement strand
TTGCTAAAAGATGATCTTCGTTCAATAAATAATTCATCATTTAAGCCTGCATTTAAGAGTCATTAACTTGTGGCGTTGATGAGCCAAGTGGCAAAGGTATCGTTGCCTGGACACCTTGCAGCCATTGAGCAAACGTGCTTTATTGAAATCAGTGACTGATTATTTTGGAATGTTTGCATTATGTGCCGCTGGCTCGCCTACCAAGGAACTCCTATCTACCTCGATCAACTGGTTTATCAACCGGAACACTCTCTCGTGCACCAAAGTTTAGAAGCGCGTAAAGCGGTCACCCGTGTCAACGCTGATGGGTTTGGGCTGGGTTGGTATACCGAACGCACTACACCCGGGCAGTTTCATGAAGTCTTACCCGCTTGGGGAGATGAAAACCTGCGATCCTTAACGCATCACATTCGTTCTCACCGTTTTATGGCACATGTGCGTTCGTCCACCGGAACGCAGGTTTCCCGTTCTAACTGTCATCCGTTTATTTTGGATCACTGGATGTTTTTACATAACGGGCAAATTGGTGAGTTTGAAAAAGTGAAATTCGCCTTAGAACGGCAGCTACCGGAATCGCTATACGTCAAGCGTGTTGGGACAACGGATAGTGAATTGATTTTTTTATTGATGATGAGTAATGGGTTACGCAGTCAGCCAGTACAAGCCATTACGACCACGATTGGTCAAATTGCGCAGGCTTTGGCGGAGAAACAGATAGTCACACCTTTTAAAGCTTCGATTTGTATCTCTGATGGGCAAGATTTTTGGTTAGTGCGTTATAGCTCTGATGGTAATCCGCCGACCGTGTTTAGTAAAAGCGAAGGCGATAATATGGTGGTTGCGTCAGAACCCCTTGATAGTGAAAGTGGTTGGCAAATGATTGAGCCGCAAACCATTACTCATGTGATTGGCACTCAATGTACTGTGTATCCGATCACTTAGTTAGTGGTGGAAAAATTAGTAATGTATTGATATATAAGATCTATTGGTTAATCGATTGCTCTCTCATGAGAGCAATTCTTTTTTGAAGTAAGATCCTGGTTTTTGTGCATCAAGTTTCATTTTGTTGATGTGATTCTGATATAAATCGCGACTCATTCATTTCTATGATCTATAGAGAGTCGTTACTATGCGTATTGCTCCGGTTCCATCTATTCATTCCCCTCGTCCCAAACCTAATGCTTTGCTATTGGCATTATCGTTAGCAGGATTACCGTCTTTTTCTTATGCATTAGATGCCTGCCAGTTTAATGATATCACCCAAGCACAAGAGCCCATTTTAGCGATTAAAAATGCACAACCAGCCTGCTATAACTCGTGGTTTTATACCGATAGTAAAGCCATCTTGGGTCTATACAGTGAAAATAGTATAGACAGCATTAACCGAGCGCTGGCGTTAGAGGTTTCGCAATATCAAGGAACAGAAGCGCAAGCCAAATCTATTGCTAATTTGGGGGAGTTTATCCGTGCCGCGTATTATGTGCGCTATGGTGTAAAACAAGATTTTGGTGATTATTCGGACCAATTGAGTAATGCGATTGCGGATACGATTAACCAGTTTATGTTATCGCCTTACAGTTTGAGCTTAGGTCGTGAACAAGTGGCGGCCATGTCGAGCTTAACGTTAATGGTCGATAACGTGAAACGCCTACCTTCAACGATGGCGAATTTCATCGTGCTATTGGACGCCTTTAACCCACAAACGGCGCAAGATGTACAGTTTGTTGATGGTTTAAATAACTTATTTCGATCCATGAGCGGCCATGCTTCGCGTGATGATTTTTATCAACATATTGAAGCCCATCCAGAATATTTGGAGACACTGTATCGTTTTGCCACTGAGCATGATTGGGCGTTAGGAACCGATGCCGATTTCATTTTGTACAATGCGGTGCGTGAAACGGGGCGCTTACTGGTTAGCCCTTACCCAAACACCAAAACTCGAGTCATTGCGATTTTAGAAAAAGTATTGGAACGTTACCCGCTGGGTGGACGTAGCGATAAACTCTGGATTGCTGCGGTTGAAATGCTTTCTTACTACGCGCCAGAGACATTGGAAGCGCTTAATTTAACGCAAGCTAAGCAGCAACTTGAACAGCGTATCATGCCAAATCGTCATCAATGTGATGGACCTGCCATTATCCGTTCGCAAGGCTTAACACCACAACAAGCAGAGCAAGCGTGTGAAATTTTGAATGAGAAAGAAGCCGACTTCCATGCCGTCGCGAATACCGGTTTCACGCCCGTGGCCGATGATCTTAATCAACAAGTGGAAGTGGTGGTATTTGATAGCAACGAAAGTTATGTCAGTTATTCCAACTTCTTGTTTGGCAATACTACCAACAACGGCGGGCAATACCTTGAAGGCAACCCGGCTGATGCCAACAACACAGCGCGCTTTGTCGCTTACCGATATGCGCAGGATGAGGCGTTGTCTATTCTCAATTTAGAGCATGAATATGTGCATTATTTGGACGGACGCTACAATCAATACGGTTCATTTTCTCTCAATTTAAGTGAAGGCCATATCGTGTGGTGGTTGGAAGGCTTCGCTGAATACATGCACTATAAAAAAGGCTACCAAGCGGCGATAGACTTAATTGCTGAGAAAAAACTGAGCCTCACGCAAGTGCTAGCCACTACTTATCAAAATGACACCAATCAAATTTATCGCTGGGGCTATTTAGCGGTTCGTTTTATGCTGGAAAACCATCCCAATGAAGTGGATCAACTGCTAGCGCTATCACGTAGTGGCGATTTCAAAGCATGGGCTGAGCAAGTGAAACGGATCGGCAAAAGCCTAGACAGCGAATTTTCAACTTGGTTAGACACTTTGACAGCGGACAGTGGTAATCCAGAGGATCCGACTGTGCCGCCAATTCAACCAGAAGACACGATGAATCATTTAGCGTTAGGGCAGAGTGTTACCTTGTCGGGTGAGCAGTACAGTGAACAACTCTATTATATTGATGTTCCAGATAATATCAGTGAATTGTCGATTAATATTAGCGGTGATGGTGACGCCGATCTTTATTTAAGTTATGAAAAAATTGCGCATTATTATGATTATCAAATAACAAATTTTGAACTGCATAGTAATGAAACAATTGCACTAGAAAAACAAGCCAATGGTACCGTTTTACCGGGTCGCTATTATTTTAGTATTACGGGTAGAGAAGCTTACCAGCGTGTTGAATTAAATACGAAAGTAAGTTACGCCATTACCGATAATACGCAAAAGCCTAGTGATGATTTAGCACCTGTTGTTCTCGAAAATCGTCAGCCAATGACGTTGGGTATTCATCAAACTCGCTATGCAGCGATTTATGTACCAGAGGGAATGAGCAGTGTCAAAGTTTGGCTCCAGCCTATTGATGAGATGGCAGCCCACAATGTTGATCTTTATGCAGAAAGCGAGCACTGGCCTACATTGACTCATTTTGACCAAGCGTCTAAACGTGCTGATAGCTATGAGTATATTGAACTGCCAGTAACGCAAGCGGGCTATGTCCATTTCATGCTTAATGCACAGCAAGCCAATAGCCAAGTCGAGCTCTATGCAACTTATGAATAATTAATGAATAAAAAGAAGTGTAAAAGCACTTCTTTTTATTAAAATCATATAATTAGCCACAAAAGTAATAGCTATATTAACATTATTTAATTTAATCTTTACTTAATAATAATTTGATCTTGTGGGAAGAATATAAATTAACACTCTATTTATTTCTTGAAAGAATAGAATTCGGTGATATTGTGTTTTTATGTAGAGTTATTACTCTATGTTGTAATTAAAAATATTAAGGGTTCATTATGAGATATATAACACCCGTTTCATTACTGCTTGTGGCCACTATTATGGGGTGCAACTCAGAAGAAGCGACAACCAGTAGCACCAGCCAATCCAATGCTGATGCGATTGCACAGCAAAAAAGAGCGTTAGCACTGCAACTGAGTGAAAGTTACGCCGAGCTTGAAACCACACTTAAAACTGAAATCAGCGCGCAAAACCTATCCATTTCTGTTTCCACTTTGTTTGAAGAGCAGCCTGATTCCGATTTTAGTCAACAGATGGTTGTAGCAGACGCGCAAATTCGTTCAATGAAAGGCATTGAGGATTTTACTGAGCAGTTGCTGCAACTGCGTATTGCCGATGCGTCGATGATTAAAGAGTGGCAAGAAGGGCAAAGCCCGTTGTTTGCTTTTGAGCCCAAAGGTAATGATGCGTCTTGGCAATATATTGAAGCGTTTGATGTGTACGGACAGGTGCATCAACTGGACGTATATCAAATGCCAGATGTACCCGTTTTCGTGGTTGATAGTAATAGCGAAGTGGAATTGCGCGCAGGCTTACAAGCAATGCGTGCACAGATGAACGCATTGGGTCAATCGACCACATTGACCACAGTAGAAAGTGGTAGCGTCGCCGCGCAAGCGATGGCCCGCAGCAGCGATAATAGCGCTGAGCCTGTTTCCACCACAGTACTGAAAAAAATTCGTTTAGCGGATGACAAAGAACCGTGGATCTCTGGAGCGGCTGAAATTTATGCGATTGTTACAGGCATCAATCCAAGCCGAGATGAGCCGACCATTGACTTAGTTGAAATGCCTTATTTGGATTACGACAAGCAAGATTACTTCCCAAATCAAGTGATGATCCAATGGTCTCGTTACCGTTGGGGCGCAGCCGATCTTATCTTGATGGAGCAAGATGATGGTACCGATTATAAAGAGCTGGCTAAATTACTCGTCAAAGTAGCGGAAGAAGTGCTGAAGCTTATCCCTGATCCAGAAGTGCAGGCGTATGCGATTATTCCGCAAATCACGGGCAAGATCATTGATGCGATTCCCGATGGTTTACTGGTCAACGACGACGATTATGTCGATGTCTTTTACACCTTGATGCAAGACACCAGCTATGTTGATCATCCTGGAGCGAGTGGTAACGCAGTGGCCACTTTTGAGCCTTTGACGATTAACCCGACACGTCCATAACATTTCTCTCCCCCTAGAAAGCGAGCGCGAATCTCTTATTAGCGCTCGCTTTTTCATCATTCTTGCTGCTTCTGATCATCATGGCTGATTTTGATGTGAATAGGGTTGCTTGAACGACGGTCAACGATTATATTACCCGAACTTAATGCGAATGCTTATCAAAATCTGTCGCAGTTATTTTGAATGGGAACCTATATGAAATCGTTGTTTAGTTTGGCAGCACTTGGCTTGCTTACCTCTTTTACTCTCAGTGCTAAAACCGTTTCTGTGGATCATCAACTCGGTACCACGACGCTCGAGCAAAATCCGCAACGTGTGGTTGTCATTGGTTTGGGTGCGTTAGATGCGTTAGATCGCTTTGGTATTGAACCTGTCGCGGTATCGAAAGTGACTGAACTGCCAAATTATTTAGCGAAGTACAACAGCGATACATACGCACCTGCCGGTTCTTTATTTGAGCCTGATTTCGAAACCATTTATATGCAAAAACCGGATGTGATTGTGATTGGGCCGCGCGCCGCAACCAGTTATGACGAGCTATCTAAAATTGCACCAACTATCGTTTTTGCAGCCGATGCAAGCCAAGGCTACTGGCAGAGTACACAACAGCAGTGGCGTAATCTAGGCAAAGTCTTTGCGATTGAAGATCAAGTGGAAGCCAAAATTGAAGATTTAGATAAGCAGTTTCAAGCACTTCGTAGCTTTAATCAGAACAACCAAATCGATGCGCTCACAGTGATGAGCTCTGGCGGTAACATTACCGCTTTCGGGCCTGAATCACGTTTCTCTGCGGTGTATAAAGATTTTGGATTCAAAACGACCGTCGATAGCATCAAAGCGACACGTCATGGCGATCTGATCTCTTATGAATTTATTCGCGAACATGATCCTAAAACCTTATTGATCATTGATCGTGATACGTTGGTCAACAAAGGGCAAAGCCACACTCGCCAAGAGTTTGAGAATGACCTGATCAAAGCGACTGCGGCCTACAAAAATAAAAGTATGGCGTTTTTAGACCTTAATGCTTGGTACCTATCCATTTCTGGTGTGACTGCCACAGAGCAGATGATCAGCGACGTTAGAAATGCTGTACACATTCACTAATTTGCCACAAACAAGCTGAGGTTAGCTTTGAAAAAGTTATTGCTTGCTTTGTTGGTAGTCAGCCTATCTTCACTGTTTGTGGGGGTAGGCAATCTATCACTAATGGCATTACTGCAAGGGGATGCCCATGCTTGGCAACTGCTCTTTACCAGTCGTTTGCCACGCTTGTTAGCGATTGTTTTAGCCGGGGCAGGGCTCAGTATCGCGGGTCTTATTATGCAGCAAATCAGCCAAAACCGATTTGCCGCGCCTTCTACCTCCGGTACCATTGAATGCGCCATGCTGGGCTACGTGTTGAGCTTAGTCTTTTTTGGCCACGGTGAAAGCTTGTGGCTTATTTTCTCGGTTTCGATTGCGGGCACTTTGCTGTTTGTACAACTGATTCAGCGTGTGCAGTTTAAAAATGCCATTTTTGTCCCTTTGATCGGCATTATTTTTGGCAATGTGGTGGAATCCGCCGCGTCCTTCATCGCTTACAAATACGATGCGATACAAAACCTTTCTAGCTGGACGGTAGCCAATTTTGCCAACTTGCTGAAAGGGGATTTCGAACTGCTCTATATTGCGATTCCGGTTGCCCTCTTTAGCTATTTGTATGCGGCGCGAATTTCGGCCGTCGGCATGGGTAAAGATTTTGCTGTGAACTTAGGGCTTAACTATCAGCAAGTGCTGGTGATTGGCGTTTGTTTAGTGTCGGTGATGTCTGCGACGGTTGTGATGATTGTAGGTCAACTGCCTTTTTTAGGGTTGATTGTGCCTAATTTAGTCAGTCACTATTACGGCGACAACTTACGCAAAAATATCCCTCGTACGGCCATTTTCGGTGCGTTATTGGTGCTGCTATGTGATTTGGGCGGCCGTTTGATTATTTTCCCCTATGAAGTGCCGATTTCGATGATCATCAGTATTCTCGGTGGCAGTGTATTTATTGTGTTGCTGTTGCGAGGCCAACGCCATGGGTAAGTCTGTATGTGCGAGCATCACTTTGCGTGATCATAGCAAACTGTGGTTACTGGTTTTGGCTTCTCTGCTTTTTGCTGGCTTATTTATTGGTGTTGGATTGAACGCCGACAACTATCACTATTTTCTTTCTCGTCGTGTACCCAAAGTATTGGCGATGGTGTTAGCGGGCATTGCCATTGCGCAGTCCTCTCTAGCGTTTCAAACCATTACCCACAACCGAATTTTAACGCCCAGCATCATGGGGTTTGATTCACTCTACCTGTTCGTGCAGGTGCTAGTGGTGACTCTTTTTGGTGGCCTAAGTAGCTACGCGCTCAATGCTTATCTCAATTTTTCGTTGTCCGTTGCTGCTATGTTGCTCTTTTCTAGTGTGTTGTTCGCTTTTTATTTTCGTAAGCAGCAGAGTAACTTAATGGTGCTGTTGTTATTAGGAGTCATTCTGGGGCAACTGTTTTCCAGCATTTCCTCCTTTTTGATCATGCTGATGGATCCGAATGATTTTTCATCGGTACAGTCCAATATGTTTGCGAGCTTCAACAACGTGAAAGTGGAACTTGTGTATTGGGTAACACCATTACTACTGTTGGTTTGCTTTGGCCTGTTTCGCCTGCATCGCGTGTTGGATGTTTTATGGTTGGATAACGATAACGCGGTCAGTTTAGGGGTGGATGTACGCCGAGTGACGCACCATGTGTTGATGCTTAGTGCGGTATTAATTGCTATTTCTACCGCTTTAGTTGGGCCCGTGATGTTCTTTGGCTTATTGGTCACCAACTTAACGCGCGAGTGGTTTCGTTCATACCAACACCGAACCTTATTGATTGGTTGTTCCGCGATGGCGGTGTGTGCATTGCTTTCTGGTCAATGGGTGGTTGAAAAAGTATTCCAGTTTGAAACAACGCTGAGTGTGGTGATCAATTTCATCGGAGGTCTCTATTTTCTCTCCCTCCTTTTACGTAATAAAATGGTTTAATTTCATATGATTCAGCTAGATAAACTGACTAAAGTGTTTGGCCAACAAGCGGTTGTGGATAAGGCCTGTGCGCAGTTTGAAAAAGGCAAGGTCACTTCAATTATTGGCCCTAATGGTGCAGGAAAAAGTACCTTATTGTCGATGGCTAGCCGTTTGGTTAGCCGTGATAGCGGTAAAGTTTGGATTGAAAGCAAAGAGCTGGTTGAGTGGGATACTAAAGCGTTGGCTAAAAAGCTATCAGTTCTGCGTCAAGCCAATACTCTGACCATGCGTTTTACCGTGAAAGAGCTGGTGGCTTTTGGCCGTTTTCCTTATTCGCAAGGCAAGTTAACGGCCAGCGATCATGCGATGATTGAGCAATCGATCAAATATCTTGATCTTAAAGCGATAGAAGATAAATACCTCGACGAACTGAGTGGCGGCCAACGCCAGCTGGCCTTTATTGCCATGGTGATCGCCCAAGATACCGATTACATCTTTCTCGATGAGCCATTGAACAACCTCGATATCAAACACTCATTGCAGATCATGGCCACTATTCAGCGTTTAGCACATGAGTTGAATAAAGCGGTAGTCGTGGTGATTCACGACATCAATTTTGCATCCTGTTACTCCGATTCCATCATTGCGCTGAAACGAGGCCAAGTAGTAGCAACTGGCACAGTACAAGAGGTGATTCAATCGTCGGTTTTGAGCGATATCTATGAAACGCCGTTCAACGTATTAGAAATAGAAAGTAAGCGTATTTGTATGTATTACACCCATTGATGCGATTTAACTGCCGGTGTGCGTAACGTTACGAGTACTGAACAGAACGCTTTCGATTCACCGTAAGCCCCTTTTTACTGCCTAATGTTGCCAACGCAAAATGGTGGAAGCGCAGACGTTTACTGCGCGCTACAGGATGGACTTAA
>NZ_CAWPDB010000167.1:0-17261 GCF_963886625.1 Vibrio sp. V23_P3S9T160 | reverse complement strand
ACATTGAGCCCATCAAATGTTGTTTACATTGCAGAATCAAAAGATGATTCTGGTAATTATATTAATGCTAAAGAGTTAATAAATATAACTCATGAAGAGTTTCAAATATCGTCCGCAATTGTTAAGCATGAAGGTACAGATGATAAATATCCAGATGAGTATATTTGGATTGCTCATTCAGCTAAAAATTATGCTACAAAAAAAGGTAAATCATTGTACCAGATGCTAATGACGAGTTATTCATCTGTCCCTAAAAGTGAGAAAATCCCTCTATCATATTCTAAGGAAGATGTAACTTCTAATTTTGCAAGGAAAGCAGTAGCTAGTGTATATTTGAATCCTGATCCTACTGATGGTGCAACTCTTTGGGATGGAACAGACTTTATTGCATGGGGTCTTAATTCTCCTGATGGAACACCACAAAATAAATTTGAAGAATATTATCGAATTACTATCAATTCATCGACATATCAAGGTTTTCTTTCTTCACAGTTATTAAAGTATAAAGGTGGGAAAGTAAAATATTATGGTAAGTATTATGACATTCCAAGTATGGTTTTTAAAGAGTCTAAAAATTGGACAAGCGGTGACTTTGTTTATGATACAGGCTACTCAAGACGGAAGATGATTGTAGCTACTGGAACAAAAGGGCGGTCTATTTTTTGGAGGGTAATATAGAATGAAGTTTTGTATATTTTTGATGTCATTAGCAATATCACTTGGTAGTCAGGCTAATGATAAAGTAAGGTGTGATTATTTAACTCATAGCCCATATGATTTTTATGGTAAAGTTCCGTCTATATATCAAGGAGATATTCAAACTATATCACCATATGTTAAGGTTGATGATACTCGTAAAGATTTTCTAAAGATAAATGATAGAGCTATAGATGTATGTGAGTACGTAAATGAAGATAAGGATGAAGTAATTAGTTATTTGATATACTCTGGAGATGATGTTATTTTTTTAAATAATAATGCATTAGGAGATCTGGATTTAGAACAAGGAGTAGTTTTCCGGTATATCCAATATGATGAAAAAGAATTAAAGATTTACTTTGAGTCTTCTGGTGGTGCTAGCGAGGATTATTCATCATTCGAATTTTATTTTTTTCCATATCAAAATGACTTCTTATTAAATAAGGTAATTAATAGATATAATATTGAGGTTTCAGATGGATTTGATTTAGCAAAAAAAGAAATAATTCTACCCGATACATATCTGAGCAAGTTTAATTTTGAATCGTTTTTAGACAGTTTATAAACTGTGTTGTAGAGCTTTGACATCCAGAGTTTACTCTGGGTGTCTTTTCTTCTCACAGCAAACAATATTTAGCGTAAGAACCAGCCTCATTCGCTGTCCAATCACCTTTTGGCTTGTCTTTCATATCTTCACACCACGCGTCGCTGCCAATTTGTGATTGGAAGACACAGTGCTTTGCATAATCCACCGCCTGTCCGGCGTTCCATTCGCCTTTTGGTTTCTCTTTCATATCTTGACACCATGCTTCGCTGCCCACTTCTGAGCAGGCGGCGAGTGAGAATGCAGTAAACAATACCAAGGCTATTTTTTTCATGTTTGAGTTCCAAATGGATGCGATTTTTGTTCGGAGTGACTATACCGAAAATCACAGTCTCAGTGTTAATCCTATGCTAAAAATGGGCATCTAATGACAAATCACTCAGTGATGATCCTCACTCTTTTTTACTCCTCAGCTCACTAATCAACGATCAAAATCACATTACCTATTTTCGCATCGTGCAAATTATTTTTGCTACGCTAGGATTCATCGAAACGTTTCGATGAGATTTTCTTGAACGATTCAAGAGTGATAGAAAGGTGTCAGAAAGCGAAACATAAAGCCTAACGTGAAGGTATAACAATGAAAAAAAGTACCCTATTAAACTCGGAACTCTCTTACTTGGTGGCTACTTTAGGGCATACCGACGAAATCACAATTTGTGATGCAGGTTTGCCTATTCCCGATGAAGTGCAGCGTATTGATTTAGCATTAACTCACGGTATTCCCGGTTTTATTGACACGGTCCGCGTGATTCTTTCTGAATCTCAAATTGAAGGTGTGATCATTGCTGAAGAGTTTGCACAAGTAAGCCCTGAGCATCACAAAGCGCTGCTTGCTGAGCTGAAAGCGGAAGAGGAGTTATGCGAGAAAGCGATTGCTGTCACTTACCTCTCTCATCACGATTTTAAAGAGCGCACTATGCGTAGCCGCGCCGTGGTAAGAACTGGCGAATGCACGCCGTATGCGAATGTTATCTTTCAAGCAGGCGTCGTGTTTTAAGCCGCGATTGAGGATCCACTATGACTCAAGCAATTTTAGCGCTCAGTGAGATTGAAAAAGCGTTCCCCGGCGTGAAAGCACTCGATAAAGCTAGCCTCAATGTTTACCCCGGCCGCGTGATGGCGTTGATGGGCGAAAACGGCGCGGGTAAATCAACCTTAATGAAAGTGTTGACGGGTATCTATTCATTGGATGCGGGTTCTATCACTTACCAAGGAAAACCAGCCGCCTTTAAAGGCCCACGAGATTCACAACAAGCGGGCATCAGCATTATTCACCAAGAGTTGAATTTGATTCCGGAATTAACTATTGCTGAAAACATTTTTCTAGGCAGAGAGATAACCGGTGCGATGGGGCGAATTTTATGGAATGAAATGTACCAAGCAGCCGACAAACTACTAGCTCGTTTAAACGTTAAACACAGCTCCAAGACCTTGTTGGGTGACTTAAGCCTTGGTGAGCAACAGATGGTTGAGATTGCAAAAGCGCTCTCATTTGAGTCGAAAGTGATCATCATGGATGAACCGACGGATGCGCTGACGGATACCGAAACTGAATCGTTATTTAATGTGATTAACGAGCTGCGTGAACAAGGTTGCGGCATTGTTTATATCTCACATCGGTTGAAAGAAATTTTTGAAATTTGTGACGATATTACCGTGTTACGTGATGGCAAATTCATTGGCCAGTGCAAAGTGTCTGACACCAATGAAGATGGCCTGATTGAGATGATGGTCGGCCGGAAATTAGAAGAACAGTATCCGCGTATTGAGGTAAAGCACGGCGACACTTGTCTTGAAGTGATAGGCCTCACGGGCTCAGGTGTGCATGACATTAATTTTACGCTCAAACGAGGTGAAATCCTCGGTGTCTCGGGTTTGATGGGCGCAGGGCGCACTGAATTAATGAAAGTGATTTACGGCGCGCTGCCCAGTGAGCGAGGCGTGATTAACCTTGAGAACAAAACCATCAACCCAGTCAGCCCACAAGATGGCCTTGCAAACGGTATCGCGTATATTTCAGAAGATCGCAAAGGGGACGGTTTGGTTCTTGGCCTGTCGGTGAAAGAGAACATGTCACTGTGTGCGTTGAATAAATTTAGCAAAGGCGTACAGATTCAACACAGTGATGAAGTCATCGCAGTGGAAGATTTCATTCGCCTATTCAACATCAAAACGCCATCTCGTGATCAAATCATTGGCAATTTATCCGGTGGCAATCAGCAAAAAGTAGCGATTGCGAAAGGGTTGATGACACGTCCCAAAGTTTTGATTTTGGATGAACCCACACGCGGGGTTGACGTCGGAGCCAAAAAAGAGATTTACCAATTGATTAACCAATTTAAAGCCGAAGGGATGAGCATTATTTTGGTCTCGTCAGAGATGCCAGAAGTGCTAGGGATGAGTGACCGAATTTTGGTGATGCATGAAGGTCGAATCAGCGGCGAATTTTGTGCCAAACAAGCCAACCAAGAGATTCTACTCGCCTGTGCGGTAGGCAAAAAGATCAATGAGGAAGCAGCATGAGCAGTAACAGCATGAGTAATTCAACCCAAACTAACCGCAAAAAATGGATCAGTAAAGAGTGGCTCATTGAGCAAAAATCACTGATTGCTTTGCTTTTTTTAGTGGTCGTTGTCTCTTTTTTAAACCCCAATTTCTTCACGGTTGACAACATACTGAACATTTTGCGCCAAACCTCAGTCAACGCCATTATCGCTGTGGGGATGACCTTGGTTATTCTAACGGCAGGTATCGATTTGAGTGTTGGCTCGGTACTGGCGTTGTGCGGCGCTTTTGCTGCAACCATGATTGGTCTTGAGATTCCTGTCATTATCGCAGTCCCTACAGCGTTACTTGCTGGCGCGGCACTGGGTGCGATTAGCGGCATCATTATCGCCAAAGGTAAAGTGCAGGCGTTTATTGCCACCTTAGTCACTATGACCTTACTGCGTGGTGTGACCATGGTTTATACCGATGGGCGTCCAATTTCGACAGGTTTTACCGATACTGCAGATGCTTTTGCTTGGTTTGGTACAGGTTACGCGTTGGGTATTCCCGTTCCGGTGTGGATGATGGTGGTGGTCTTTGCTGCGGTTTGGTACTTACTCAACCATACACGTTTTGGCCGCTATGTTTACGCGCTAGGTGGCAATGAGTCTGCGACGCGATTGTCAGGCATTAATGTGGATCGCGTGAAAATTGGTGTGTACGCCATCTGCGGTCTATTGGCTGCGCTGGCTGGCATCATCGTCACGTCTCGCCTCTCTTCTGCGCAACCGACTGCTGGTATGGGTTATGAGCTGGATGCCATCGCTGCCGTCGTACTTGGTGGTACCAGCTTGATGGGTGGTAAAGGACGCATTATGGGCACGTTAATTGGGGCGCTGATCATCGGCTTTCTTAATAACGCGCTGAACCTGCTTGATGTCTCTTCTTACTACCAAATGATTGCGAAAGCCGTGGTTATTTTGCTCGCGGTACTCGTGGATAACAAAAATAAGTAACACGATAGAAAACCTCCGTTTTAAAGCGAGCCATATTAGCTTTAAAACGGCCCCTACAAAAAGGACTATAAAGATGAAAAAACTTGCAACTTTAATCTCTGCTGCTCTACTTTCCACCACTGTCTCTGTGGCTGCGCATGCGCAAGACACCATGGCAATTGTACTATCCACTCTGAACAACCCATTTTTTGTCACCATGAAAGATGGCGCAGAAGCGAAAGCGAAAGAGTTAGGCTACAACCTGATCGTCTTGGATTCACAAAATGATCCAAGCAAAGAGCTATCAAACGTAGAAGACTTAACCGTTCGTGGCGTTAAAGCGATTTTGATCAACCCAACCGATTCTGATGCAGTCTCTAACGCCATTCGTATGGCCAACCGCGCTAAAGTGCCAGTGTTGACACTGGATCGCGGTGCAAGCCGTGGTGATGTTGTGAGCCACATCGCTTCTGATAACGTAGTCGGTGGTGAAATGGCCGGTCACTTTATCGTCGAAAAAATCGGTGCAAAAGCCAAAGTCATTCAACTGGAAGGGATTGCCGGCACATCGGCCGCTCGTGAGCGTGGAGAAGGTTTCATGAACGCGGTGAAAGGCAGTGAAATGGAACTGCTTGCGAGCCAGCCTGCTGATTTTGACCGCACTAAAGGTTTGAATGTAATGGAAAACCTGCTAGCGGCAAACCCAGATGTTCAAGCCGTATTTGCCCAAAATGATGAAATGGCATTGGGTGCACTTCGCGCCGTTCAAGCATCAGGCAAAGAGGTGATGATCATCGGTTTTGATGGTACCGACGATGGTATCGCGGCGGTAGAACGCGGCCAACTTGCTGCGACAGTTGCTCAGCAACCAGACATGATCGGTGCACTTGGCATTGAAACGGCTGATAAAATGCTAAAAGGCGAACAAGTGGATGAGTACATTCCGGTTCCTCTAAAAATCATCAGCAAATAATCTTTGCTGTAGGTAGCTCTTTACTGGCTCGTAGAGAGCTACCTCTTCTCTATAACCCCTCAGCCATTAATAACCAGTAATCAGGCTCGATAGGTTTGTTTTTTCAGGTGAAGCCACAGAAGCCAAACCTCTCCAGCTCTATTTCAAACATGTTCACTCATGAACAAAGGACAAATTATGAATCAGTTAGTGGTATTAGGTAGTGTTAACGCTGACCATGTTTTGCAAGTGCCTTCATTTCCTCGCCCGGGCGAGACGCTGCATGGTCGTCATTATCAAGTTATTCCCGGTGGTAAAGGGGCCAACCAAGCTGTAGCGGCCGCGCGATTAAAAGCGGACATCGGTTTTATTGCCTGCGTGGGTGACGATGCATTCGGTATCAATATTCGTGAGAATTTTAAGCTCGATGGTATCAACATTACGGGAGTTAAAATGCAGCCCAATTGTCCGACGGGCATTGCGATGATCCAAGTCTCGGACAGCGGAGAAAACAGCATCTGTATTTCGGCAGAGGCGAATGACAAGCTGACGGCTGATGCCATTGAAGCGGATTTAGCCGCCATTGGTGCGGCCAAATATTTATTGATGCAACTGGAAACGCCAATCGATGGCATTATTAAAGCTGCGCAAATCGCCAAACAAAATCGTACCAATGTGATTTTAAACCCAGCGCCTGCCCGAGATCTGCCTGATACTCTGCTAGAATGTGTCGATGTGATCACACCAAACGAAACGGAAGCGCAGCGATTAACGGGGATCACGGTTGATGATGATCACACGGCACAGTTAGCGGCCAATGAACTGCATAAAAAAGGGATTGAAATCGTCTTGATCACCTTAGGTGCAAAAGGCGTTTGGCTAAGCCAAAATGGACGTGGTCAACTGATTGCTGGTTTTAAAGTCGATGTGACAGACACCACCGCGGCAGGTGATACGTTTAACGGTGCTTTAGTAACGGGTTTGTTGGAAGATATGCCTTTAGAATCAGCCATTAAATTTGCACATGCTGCGGCAGCCATTTCTGTTACCCGTTTTGGCGCGCAAACCTCAATACCCACCCGAGTAGAAGTGGACGCGTTTCTCGCTCAGCATCAATAGAATAGGAAAAACAGACATGGCGACAATGAAAGATATTGCAAGATTAGCCGGCGTATCCACGTCTACCGTCAGCCATGTCATTAATAAATCTCGCTATGTGAGCGATGAAATCGCTGAGCGTGTCAATAAAGCCGCGCAAGATCTGAACTATGCCCCGTCAGCATTGGCTC
This sequence comes from Vibrio sp. V23_P3S9T160, assembly GCF_963886625.1. Lineage (NCBI taxonomy): Bacteria > Pseudomonadati > Pseudomonadota > Gammaproteobacteria > Vibrionales > Vibrionaceae > Vibrio > Vibrio sp. V23_P3S9T160. Next base: position 10,232 of record NZ_CAWPDB010000167.1, on the reverse strand, counting down.
GCAGTCTCAAAATGAACCGAACGCGCACCATTGGTATGTTAGTGACCACTTCGACTAACCCCTTTTTTGGCGAAGTGGTCAAAGGGGTAGAGCGCAGTTGCTACCACAAAGGTTATAACCTTATTTTGTGTAATACCGAAGGGGATAGCCAGCGGATGCAAGCCTCTATCAACACACTGCTGCAAAAGCGCGTTGATGGCTTACTTTTGATGTGCTCCACCTTAGAAGGCGAGCGGATTGACGTTTTTGAACGCTACCCAGATATCCCTGTCGTGGTGATGGATTGGGGCCCAATGCTCTTTCCTAGCGATAAAATACAAGATAACTCTTTACGTGGTGGTTATATTGCGGCGAACTATTTGATTGAGTGCGGTCATAAAGAAATCGGTTGTATTACCGGGCCATTGATTCGTCATCAAGCTCAAATGCGTTATGAAGGCTACAAGCGCGCTATTTTGGAAGCGGGGCTGGACATTCACCCTAATTGGATTGTGGAATCCGATTTTGAATGTGAAGGTGGCTACGAAGCGTTCAATAAAATGTTAGCCAAAGGACCATTGCCGAGTGCGATTTTTGTCTCTAATGACATGATGGCAATGGGGGTGATTAATGCAGCTAATGAAAAAGGAATCCGCATTCCTGAAGATCTTTCGCTGATGGGGTATGACGATATTCACATCGCCCGTTTTATGTCGCCAGCTCTAACCACTATTCATCAACCCAAATATCGTTTAGGTAAAGCGGCAGTTGACACCTTACTTGCCCGTTTAGAAAACGAAGCGCTCGAACCGCAAATTGTCCAATTAGAGCCGACTTTAGTGGTGCGTAAAAGCATCAAAATGATGAACAAGTAGATGGAAAAATCCCTCTCTTTAGTCAAGAGAGGGATGAGGCACTAATTACTGAGTCATATTTTTCCAGAAATCAGCCCATTGTTGTGGTCGATTATAGAAATGGCTAACAGATACGGTTCGCCATTGCCCCTCTGCTTCATACACAATCGAGGGAAAACCAGAAAGCTGATATTGCGCCATTAAGCTTTGCGTCTGCTCTAACTGCTCTGGTAACTGAGCTTTGGCTTGCTCCATCGCTTGTTCCCATTGATTTGGCTCTAGGTCAAGCGATTGGGCTAACAATGCCAATGTGTCAGTATCGGCCACAGGCAAACCTTGCTGGTAGTGCGCTTGTTGAATGCTTTTGAGCATAACACTTGGCGATACACCGAGTAATTGCGCTGCAATAATGGCTTGAGCAGTAACGTATGAGTCCAATATCACGGTTTCGCCACTTTTGATTTTGGCGATGTAACCTTCCCCAAATACGGCTCCTGTTTGCTGAGCAATGCGCTGATCAGCTTGCAGTACATGTTGGCGAAAACCATCTGAAAGAGGCGATCGCTCGATCATTCCACCCGGATGAAGGTGCAGTTTTACTCCGCTCATTTCATTCAGCTGCTGAATCAGAGAGGTTGCTCCGTAACACCAGCCACACATTGGGTCGAAAATATAGTGGACGTTTACCATTTCATCTCACCCATATGAACTTTGGCACCAATTTCTAAAGCCATTGGTAGGCCAGCATTAGGGTAAAGGTTTTGCATGGTTTGAATTAACTGAGCGCTGTCTTTGCTGTTTGCTTTGGCTTTAGCAAAATCCATAAGATATTGCTGTGCAAATTCAATTGAAGAAGCATCAAGCGCTGTGCCAGAAGTCATATGCCCCGGGATCACTACGTTTGGTTTGAGTGCTTTCATTTGATCAAGTTGTTGCGCCCAAGCTTGGCGGCTCGCATCACTTTGTGCATCGGCCATCCATAAATGAACATTTCCGTATACCGCGACGTTACCTAAAATCGCTTTATTGGCTGGTATCCATAAATAAGGACGATGCGCTAATGCTCCATCCGCATCGCGAATTTCAATAGTTTGCCCATCAATGGTTAAGGTTTTGCCATTATAAGCTGTTGGTAGTACTGGTTTTACAGGGGCATTTGCCCCCATTTTTGGAGCCCAAAATGCCAGTTTACCTTCGAGTTTTTCTGCAATCGTTGCACGTACGCCAGGAGTCGTCAGCACTTTCGCTTGTGGAAACATGTCATGCAGTACTTCAGCGCCAAAGTAGTAATCAGGGTCAGCTTGGCTAATAAAAATCGTGGTTAAGTTTTTGCCAGAGTCGAGTACTTTTGCTGCAATACGGAGTGCGTCGGCTTTAGTAAAGCCAGTGTCAACCACCATCGCTTCTGTTTCGCCATAAACCAAAGTGGAGTTGACATGGAAGCTATTGCCATCTGCATTGTAGACGTCAAGTGTCAAAGGTTGTTGTGCTGCAAACGCGGTGCTGCTGATGAGTGTGGTTGCTGTAAGTAGAGTCAGTGTTTTCATGATTATTTATCCAAAGAGTATGTTATCGGTTCGGGAGCTATCATACGAATTAGACTTGTTCGGATATATAGCTAATAATTGACATCATTGTTTCTTAATTTGAACTAATGAGGAATAAATTAACCAACAAACGAGAGTTTTTGGATATAGAATTCGCTTAACGCGTTCGTGCTATAGCTACAGTTAAATGGCAGAGGTTTATCGCTAGCAGTACAAGCTTTGATTGAATGTCAGAAAGAGTATTTTGTGAATCATGATTGGCAAACGATATGCCTATAGATGAGGTAGAGAGGAGTGATAAGCAGAGCGTGTTGCCACACTCTGCTTATGGATTATGCTACTGCGCCTTGTTTCTGCGCTTGTTGCACTAATGCCTGACGTTGAGCTTCCATAGCAGATTGAACTTCATTTTCCCTATGAGTGTCTTCTTCCACAGCCTGTGGGACAAGTACATAGAACTTATTGATGGTCATCTTTGGATCTCATGTAGTTTTGGAAACAAAAAAATAGAGGATGTTAACCTAGTTAACATCCTCCATGACGGTCAAATTATAGGCGTAGATGAAGGGGCTTAGCTAGTCCTTTTTTCATCGTAAGCCGAATTTTTTATACGTCGTAAGTGGTAGACGCCGTATTTCCGCCTGTACCAGTCCAGTTTGTGTGGAAGAATTCACCACGTGGACGGTCAGTACGCTCATAAGTGTGAGCACCAAAGTAATCACGTTGGGCTTGCAGTAAATTAGCCGGTAAGCGAGCGGTGGTGTAGCCATCTAAGAAAGTGAGCGCGGAGGTCATACATGGCATTGGAATGCCGACTTCCATTGATTTGGCCGCTACTTTACGCCAAGCCGCTAGGCAGTTATCCAAAATGCCCTTGAAGTAGGCATCTGAACCTAAGAAGGCGATTTCTGGGTTAGCTTCGAACGCATCACGAATGTTGCTCAGGAATGCGGAGCGGATGATACAACCACCACGCCACATCAATGCCACGTTACCGTAGTTAAGATTCCAACCATTCTCGTTAGACGCTTGGCGCATTAGCATAAAGCCTTGTGCGTAAGAGATGATCTTAGACGCAAGTAGCGCTTGACGAAGTGCGTCAACCCACTCTTGTTTATCACCTTCGATCTGCATATTGCTCTTACCAAACAGTGCTTCGGCAGCAACACGCTGATCTTTCAATGCTGAAAGGCAACGAGAGAAAACTGACTCAGTGATCAGCGTCAGCGGAATACCCATATCGAGTGCGTTAATGCCCGTCCATTTACCTGTGCCTTTTTGGCCAGCAGTATCGAGGATTTTCTCAACCAGAGCTTCACCATCTTCGTCTTTGTAGCCTAAGATATCAGCGGTGATTTCCACTAGGTAGCTATCGAGCTCGGTCTTATTCCAATCAGCAAACACTTTTTGCATTTCATCATGGTTTAAACCCAAGCCGTCTTTCATAAACTGATAAGCTTCGGTAATGAGCTGCATGTCGCCATATTCGATACCGTTGTGTACCATTTTAACGAAGTGGCCCGCGCCGTCGTTACCCACCCAATCACAGCAAGGTTCACCAGCTTCGGTTTTTGCTGAGATACCTTGGAAAATTGGCTTCACGGCTTCCCAAGCTTCAGGTGCGCCACCTGGCATGATAGATGGGCCAAAACGTGCCCCTTCTTCGCCGCCAGAAACGCCTGTACCGATAAAGTGAATACCTTTTTCACGCAGTGCTGCAACACGGCGGTTGGTGTCTGGGAAGTTCGTGTTACCGCCATCGATAATGATGTCGCCTTTATCGAGTAACGGAACCAGTTGGTCGATGAAATCATCCACGACTTGGCCCGCACGCACCATCAGCATCACTTTGCGAGGTGTCGCCAGTTTGTCGACTAAGTCTTGCAGTGAATAAGCACCAACAATATTGGTGTCTTTCGCTGGACCTGCTAGGAATTCATCGACTTTTGCCGCGGTACGGTTGTGAGCTACCACTTTAAAACCGTGGTCGTTCATATTTAGGATAAGGTTTTGGCCCATCACTGCTAGGCCGATTACACCGATATCACCTTTCATTTATTTCTCTCCTTCACGCAATCTTTGTTGCGGCATCTGAATCTAAAAACCACTCTGTTTCGCCAGTTGTTGATTTAACTTTGGCAGCCGGATAAGGAAGATCCTCGGCTTTCGTGGTGTGAATTTCGTGTACGATCTCGGCTTTACCTGCGCCAAGAACGAGGTAACTAATGCGTTTTGCAGCTTCCAACACTTTCGCTGTTTTAGAGACACGAAGTTGGCCTGATTCCGGATGCGTTGCCACTAAAGATAAATTCTCATCCTCGTAGTCGGTCACATTAGGGAACAGGGATGCCGTATGGCCATCTGCGCCAACACCGAGCAAAATCCAATCAAAAACAGGAGTACCGTTGGCGGATGGAATGACTTTTGCCATCTCATCGGCAAAGCGCTTAGCTTCGGTTTGTGGATCATCTTCGCCGCGAATACGGTGAATATTTTGAGGTGGAATGTTCACTTGGCTAAACAGCAGTGTATTGGCTTCACCAAAGTTGCTTTCGGCATCGTCAGGAGCAACACAGCGTTCATCACCCCACCAAAAATGCAGGTTTTGCCATGCAATCGCCTGTGCATAAGGTTCACTGGCCAATAATTTGAACAGCATTTTGGGTGTGCTGCCACCGGAAAGGGAGATATGAACTGGCTGACCTTGCTCGCTATAGCGTTGCATTTCATTGGCGAGCGTTTCAACCACCTGTTCTGGGGTTTGAAAAATTTTATGATTGATCATAATTCGCAGTAATCCGTATCGGTCAAGTTTTTACACGGGAAGCGCCACGCGCGGCCATCATTGTGTAGCAGCAAATCGGACTCTTTTGGTCCCCACGTGCCACAGGCATAGCCAAACAGCGATTGAGGGTCTTGTTTAAAATCCAAAATAGGTTGCACGAACTTCCAACACGCTTCTACGGCATCGGTACGCGCAAATAAAGTTGCATCACCGTTGAGCGCATCCAAAAGGAGCCGTTCATAAGCGGTCAACATCTTGGTTTCTTCCAGTGATGTGTAATGGAAGTTCATGGAGACTTCTTTGGCTTTAAAGCCCGCACCTGGCTCCTTCAAACCAAAGCTCATTTGAATGCCTTCATCGGGCTGAATGCGGATGATGAGCTTGTTTTCAGGGGCATTTTGCCCAAAAACAGGGTGTGGAGTACGCTTAAAGTGAATGACCACTTCGGTGACGCGCGTTGGTAAACGTTTACCTGAACGCACATAAAATGGCACACCATTCCAGCGCCAGTTATTAATAAACATTTTCAAACCGACATAAGTTTCAGTGCGCGAATCTGCTGCCACACCATGTTCATCACGGTAACTGGGTAAAAACTGGCCACGAACTTCCGATTCCGTATATTGCCCCAGTACGAGGTTGTGGCGTAGGTCATCATCAGAAAGCGGTTGCAGGCTTTGTAGCACTTTATTGACTTCGTTACGAATTGAATCGGCATTAATGGCGGCTGGTGGTTCCATGCTAACCATAGCTAACACTTGCAGTAAATGGTTTTGGAACATATCACGCACCGCACCAGAACCGTCGTAATAGCCACCGCGTTCTTCGACGCCCAAAAATTCTGCGCCTGTAATTTCGACATAGTCAATGAAATTGCGGTTCCACAAAGGTTCGAACATCCCGTTAGCAAAACGGAAAACCAACAGGTTTTGTACCGTCTCTTTGCCTAAATAATGGTCGATACGGTAGATCTGGTGTTCTTGGAAATGGCGATGAATTTCGATATCAAGGCTTTGAGCCGATGCGAGGTCATAACCAAACGGTTTTTCGATGATCAAACGCTTCCAACCTTGCGCTTCGCTATTTAATCCATGCGCTGCGAGGTTGGCCGGGATGACGCCATAAAGGCTCGGCGGCGTCGCGAGATAGAACAGAGTGTTGCGTTGCGTGAATTGGTATTGCTCAGCCAAAGAGTCAAGACGCGTGGCGAGCTGCGCGTATTCTGCAACATCTGAAGTATTGATCGCTTGATAATGCAAGTGCTCGCAAAAGGCGTCGAGAATATCTGGGACGGTCTTTTCCATTTCCTGAAGAGAGCGCTTTAATTTTTCACGGTATGACTCATCGCTGTATTGGGTTCGGCTGACACCCAGAATAGCAAAGGATTTCGGCAGTTGATCACTGGCGAACAAGTGATACAGAGCAGGTATAAGCTTGCGATAGGTTAAGTCGCCTGAAGCACCAAAAATCACAATACTGCTGTTTTCAGGTATTACCATCATCTTTCCCTTAAAAACGAGGTATTTAGCATGCGCCAACGGTAGCAGCGTCATGCAAAAATAGAAAATAGGCTCTAACTATAATGTCGATAGTTAAAACCAATGCGCTCCTCCAAAAGTGCAGAACGCAGTCCAGGGATCGCCCCTAGACTCGGGTGCGTATTGTCTACGACAATTTGACATACATCAACTATTGATAACGCAATCGATTAAATTCTCATGCCATCTCGACACATTTTCAGGGTGAGAGGTTAGGTTCTGCCTAAGTCTCATCCCCTGACCACAGCACGTTACTTATAGCGGCTGTGAATGATGCTAGGTGGTCAGTCTTATCCGGAATGGTAACTCTATGGTGATTATTCAGTTGAACAATGACAGTTTGACGACGGAACTTGAGCCTGTACTTGGTTATAACGTTTGAGTTGGTTGAAATAGTGGTGCGCTTTTTGTACGTGTTCGAACTCCAACATCCAAGTCGCACTGCGCTGCGCTGAACAAAAAGCACCCATATGTTTGAGCAAGTCATCGCTTTGTTTGGTGAGTACGTTGGCAAGGCGGTTAACCAAGGCGTTGGGCTCAATCGCAGTAAACTGCAGCAGAGCATAAGATTGATTTAAGACATCAAAGGCTTGTTTATGCTGGCCCAAGTGGTTGAAAATTTCAGATTGAGAAACAGCAGCATCACATAGCCCAGAGATCAAGCACACCAACTGGCAAGGTTTTGTATGTTCGCAGTTTAGCGCTGATTGAATATGACTTGGCATATGGTGCAGTACATCTTCAAACAAACAGTGTGCTTGTGGCCAATGCCCCTGCACTAATAGTTGTTCAGCCTTGAGATAGCTTGTCCAGCACTGTTGTAAGTCCATACTCAATTCTCCAGAATGACGGCGTTTACTTATTTAAATGCAATTTATTATCAAATGCAAATAATTGTTATTTGCGATTTTAAGTGTGGTGATTGTTTATTATTTGTTCGGTTAAACGCGAATAAGGTGTAACTCGCTAAAATATAAATGAATTGCTTCTACACTTAGGTCAAACTACAACAAGAATCCAAAAGCTAAGGAGCGGAGTGATGGCGATTCAACGATTGAATGCAGAGCAGCTCTACCACGTTGCCCAGTTAGAAAAACTCCCTTGTAAATCAACTAAGGAGTTAGACCCAGTTGATGAGATTGTGGGGCAAGAACGGGCGCAAAAAGCGGTCGAATTTGCAATGTCGATCAAAGAGAAGGGTTACAACATCTACGCTATTGGCCGTAATGGGTTGGGCAAACGTACGATGATTTTGCGCTATTTAAACCGCCATCAGCATGATGTCGATGCGTTGTTTGATTGGTGTTATGTGGCCAATTTCAGCGATATTCGAACCCCAAAAGTGCTGAAGTTACCTTCGGGTATTGGGGTTAAACTCAAGCAAGACATTGAAAAGTTAATGAATAAGTTGGTCAATGCGATCCCGTTAGCTTTTGATAACGAGATTTACTTTGCTCGTGCCGATAAACTGAAAAATCAGATGGCACAAAAACAGCAAAGTGAATTGGATAGCATCAGTAAAGAAGCCAAAGATAAAGGCATTAGCTTAACCATCACCACTCAAGGCGATTATCAATTTGTTGCGATGAACGGTGAAGAGATGCACACCGAAGAGTCCTTTGACGCCTTGTCTAAAAAAGAGCAAGAGCACTTTAGCCATACCATTGATGAGCTAGAAATCAGCCTACGCAATATGGTACGTCAACTGACAGAATGGGAAGACTCCTACAGTGAGAAGATCAAAAAGCTCAATGATGAAGTAACGCTTGGCGTCATTACCCACTTTATTAAGCAGCTTAAGCAAGATTATTCTGGCTACCCAGACATCAAAACGTATCTCACGGAGTTACAAAAAGACATCGTCGATAATGCAGACATTTTCTTAGATGAAGACAGTGAGCAAGGCGAAGTCGCGACAGCTTCTTTAGATAAGCGTCTGCCGCGTCGCTACAAAGTCAATGTGCTGGTCAGCCAGCCTTCAGACAAGCTACCGATCGTGGTAGAAGAGAACCCGAACTACCACTCTCTATTTGGTTATATCGAAACGGCGACTTTTAAAGGCACAGTATTTACCGATTTTTCGTTGATTCGAGCGGGTAGTTTACATAAAGCCAATGGTGGTGTGCTGTTGATGGATGCGGTGAAAGTGCTTGAACAGCCCTATGTTTGGGACGGTTTAAAGCGCGCGCTGCGTTCACGCCAAATGAGTTTTACCTCTTTGGAAAAAGAGGTCACGCTAACAGGGACGGTTTCACTTGACCCAGAGCCTATCCCGCTAAATGTGAAAATTATCCTATTTGGTGATTACCACACTTATCAGCTGCTGACTCATTACGATCCTGAATTTAGCGAATTGTTCCGAGTAACGGCCGATTTTGAAGATGAGATGAAACGTACGCCCGATACCGAGCTACATTACGCGCGTTTTATTTCGAGCATAGTGCACGACAACAATATGCTGCATTGCGACCGTAAAGCGATTGCACGCATCATTGAACACAGTTCACGTACAACGGGCGATCAAGGCAAACTGTCACTTCATTCGGCGCATATTGCCAATTTGTTACGCGAATCTAACTATGTGGCGAAGCAGGCGAATTCAAACATGATCCGCCAGAATCATGTCGAAGAGGCGCTCAGCAACCAAGAGATGCGTGTGAGCCGCCTGCAAGACAGTGTGATGGAGTCGTATGTTAACGGTACAACGCTAATCCAAACGCAAGGCATGGCGGTCGGGCAGGTGAATGCGCTGTCGGTATTGAGCACCAGCGATCATATGTTTGGTGCGCCAAACCGTATTACCGCCACCACTTCCTATGGCGATGGTGACATTATCGATATCGAGCGCAGTGTCGATCTGGGTGGCAGCATCCACTCTAAAGGTGTGATGATTTTATCCGCGTATCTCTCTTCGGTATTTGGCCGTACGGCGCGCGTACCACTCACCACGACCATCACATTTGAGCAATCATACGGTGGTGTGGATGGTGATAGTGCCAGCATGGCCGAATTCTGTGCGATTGTGTCTGCGTTTTCTAAACGGCCTAATCGCCAAGATATTGCGATCACAGGTTCGATGAACCAATTTGGTGAGTCGCAGCCGATTGGCGGTGTGAATGAGAAAATTGAAGGTTTCTTTGATGTGTGTGCAATCAAAGGGCGCACCAGCCAGCAAGGTGTCATCATTCCTCGTTCAAACATGCACAATCTGATGTTACGCGCTGACGTTGTTAAAGCGGTCGAGAAAGGGGAGTTCAATATCTGGGCTATTGAACATGTCACTGAAGCGGTTGAGCTCTTTACTGGCAAACCCGCAGGCGAAGCAACAGAAGATGGCAGCTACCCGGTTGATACCATCTTCGGTTTAGCACAAGCCAAACTGAATGCGCTTAGAAAATAACCTTATTGGGTGATTTTTGAAATATTGTTAATGGTTTAATGGCCACTCATCGAGTGGTCATTTTTATATCAATTTGTAAAAAAAGATGAAAAGAATCACTTTGTCAACTCTAGTTGTTTGTTTTTATTG
>NZ_CAWPDB010000166.1:0-17303 GCF_963886625.1 Vibrio sp. V23_P3S9T160 | reverse complement strand
GTCCTGAGTCCTGAGTCCTGAGCCACGGAGAGGCTGTTATGTTCGAGAGCGACAAAAAGGTGATCTATCCTTTATGTATTTCAATTATTACCTTAATGATGACAGCGTCAGTCATCTCATTACTCTACATTAATCAAAAGAATCATATTGTCATGTTGTTTGATAGCCACGCTGAACATCAAGCAAGCATATTAGACACGTTGGTTGCAAATGATGTCAGTTTTATTGGTTCGGCTGCCAATTTTTTACATACTACCGAGGGGGATAATGTGCAAGGATTTGACGTTTTTGCCCATGGGGTTATGTCAACATCCTACAGCCTTATCGGTTTGCAATGGTTAGCGAAAGTAACAAAAGATGATGCTGACGAATTTGTAACATTAATGAGGGATCGTTTGCCTCAATTTGAGTTATTTACAGTACCTAAAGCGGCTCAAAAGGTGATTGGATTTTCTGAAGAGAATGAACAACCCGTTTATGTTCTGAGTGATATTTATCCTCAAACCAAAAGTAACCTTGAATTGCTCGGTTTCTATTCGCTACGCCCTCGCTTTCAAAGAATTGCTGCACATATTGAGAGTACGGGGCTACCTGCTATATCCGATAAGGTCCGCCTATTGCAAGATGGCATAGAAGCACACCACAAAAAGGATGGACTATTGGTATATCATCCCGTTTTTAGCTACAACAAACAGGAAATGATTGGTGTGGTAGTGGGTGTTATTCGACTCTCTACTTATTTTGATGGATTGGTGAGCCGCACGGCATCCGATCATCGATTGCATATGAAAGTAACCGATCTCGGATTTGATGCCGAAGATGATCCGATTCTATTCCAAAGCCCAGATTGGGATTCAATCAAAGGCATAGAAATAGAGAAACGCTTATCTCTGCCTAACCGTGATTGGAAAATTGATTTTAAGTTCTCAGAACCAATAGCGAGCAACATACAGTGGATTTTAGTGGCGCTCAGCGTCGGTGGTTTAATTATTTCGATCTTGTTAGGTTATGTTGTCTATTTGTTGATGAGAGAAAAACTTCATCTTAGCGAGATGCTAGAAGAACGTACTGAAGAACTGCGCTTTTTAGCGGACCACGATAGTTTGACTGGGTTGTATAACCGACGTGCATTCGGACGTTTACTGCAAGAGAACGTCTTACAGAAAAAAGCTTTTTCGTTGGTAATGTTTGATGTTGATGATTTTAAACTGATTAATGACAAGCATAGCCACATTGCAGGCGATGAGATGCTAATACATATCACAACGGTTATTTCACGTCATATGGGAAATAATGATGTTTTAGCTCGGTTAGGTGGGGACGAATTTTGCATTATTTGTGAATTGTCAGAACTTCAACCTTTGCAGTGTTATCTAGAAACGTTACGAGCGGCTGTTGAATCAACCGGATATGAGTTCATGGATGAGGTGCTGTATTGCACGCTCAGTATTGGGGCGGCGATCAATCATACTTATGATCAAGAGTCTTTATTACATTTGGCAGACAGCAAGTTATACGAAAGCAAAGAAAATGGTCGCAACCGAGTTTCAATCGCCCAATAACTGTCCGAACGAAAGGGCGAGAGTCGAGTTTTTGAGAGGAGTCGAGTAAGATAACGTTCTTTGACTACTTATATCTAAAGGATACGCCTGAACAATGAACTATAACCGAGTTGTCTGCTTCGATTTAGAAATGTGCTGCTGGAATGAAAATGGGGTTGGGACAACGGGTGAAATCATTGAAGTGGGTTTAGCTGAAATTGATGTGCAGTTGGGCACGATTGTGAAGCGCGCTCAATATTATGTCAGGCCAGAGCAAGACGAAATTTCGCTGTTTTGTAGTGAGTTAACCGGGATAACTCCGCGTAAAATTGAAAAACAGGGTCGACCACTCGCAGGTGTCATTCAATCAATGGTCAAGAACTTTGGCGGCCCAAATAAGATTTATGTTTCGTGGGGGCGTGATGACCAAATTTTAGCTAAAGAGTGTGAGCAGAAGGGGATCGTTATGCCTTTTAGCGAGTTCATCAACCTAGCAACGCTCTACCGTATTCAGCAGAGAATGAAAGAAAAACGTATTGGTCACCGCGCCGCACAAGAAGTTCAAGGTATTGAGTGGGAAGGGCGACAGCACTCCGCTTATGTTGATGCCTACAACCTTGCGAAATTGGCGTTAACGATGTTGTAATCCGCTCTATTTTTGAGCGGAAAGTTTAGCGCGGATAAATTCACTGTGGTCGACATACAATAATTCTGCCGCTTTGCGGATCACCGCCTCTTCGAGTGGGTCTATCTCACCGTCCGCGTGCGCGACTTGCCACATCGCCTTGATAAGTTCATATCGCGTATCTTGCGAGAGCTCGCGTAATTGTGAAGTGAAATCATACAATGAAGCTGACTGTTTGACGCTTTGTTCTGCCCGAATGAGCAGTTCCGTGGTTTCTGTATCATCTAACGCTAATAGTCGTTTAACTAATTGAAACTTAGCGTCATTTTCTCGTGTGTCAATTTGATGATCGGCTCCTGCCACTTCTCTGAGCAAACAAGCAATCGCTAAGTTGGGGTTAGTGTTGGAGCGCTGGCCTAAATCTTCTCCGTCCAAGAGTTGCTTGAATAGCGATGTAATGGCATTAAACATAAAAAAACCTACTGAAAATTTCGAGTCATTATTGTTTAAATAGTGGCGTATTGAGCAAAACACAAGTCAGAATAAAGTGAGATTCTAAATATCACGAGATTCACCTTCATCGTTCTCGTGATAAAAATCATTCGGATCTTGAGGAACGCTAGGGTCTTCTAGTATTTCAATGACTTCTGAACTTGAGTATTCATGCCCCATCAGGAAAAGCGCTAACATGGCATCGGCTTTGGATTTATTGTCCGCTTTTTCTAGCAAAATTTCTTCAAAGCGTCGCCGTATCATGGCAATCTCATGTTCAACAAAACCGCGACCTTCTTCCTCTCCTTCACCTTCCTCGGGCGCATTATCAAACTCCAGAAACAGAAAATGGCCGTCCAATTGTGTGTCAATAAGACGTTCAGGCAACCAAGCCTCACCCATCACCAATTCTGGATCGGTGTTATCGGGTAGTGAATCGAGTATGTGTTTCAGTTCAGATGCTTTCACAGTTTTATCGTTTCAGTGATCATGTCGCTATTGTAGCGGCGATTTTCTTATAAACATAAGAAATCCTGATCCGATTGCCCAATTTTAAATCGCTTAATCATACGAACGATGGCAAAACATACCGGAATCGAGGAGGAAGCGAATAAATGCTCGCCGTTTGTGAAAGGATAACTGATTGCAGGCGCGTTGATTATGCTACAATCCGCTCAGTTTTATGTAATGAAATGAATAGGAAATGCTTTGACCTCGTCACAGCCCAATCAACACAAGTCAATGAACGCTAGCAGCAACAGTGCGGCATCTCTGCGCAATGCATTGAAAGAATGCATGATGCGTGATCGTTTTCGTCTGAGTAAACGCATCTCTGGTGCGAGCAAAATAAAAAATGAGCAAGCCAAACATGCCGTTTTTGATCAAATTGCGCTCGATATTGCTCAGTCAATGATGGTGGCGCAGCAGCGTCTCAACAACCGCGTTACCATCGACTACCCTGATTTATTGCCCGTAAGCCAAAAACGCGATGATATCGCCAAAGCGATTGCTGAAAACCAAGTGGTAATTGTGGCGGGTGAAACTGGGTCAGGCAAAACGACTCAGTTACCCAAAATTTGCGCAGAACTTGGGCGCGGTAAATATGGCCTGATTGGCCATACGCAACCACGTCGCCTTGCTGCGCGTTCGGTGGCGAGCCGAATAGCGCAAGAGATGGAAACAGAACTGGGGGGCTTTGTTGGCTATAAAGTTCGTTTTAACGATCAAATTTCCGAGCAGACTCAGATCAAATTGATGACTGACGGGATATTGTTGGCCGAAATCCAGCATGATCGTTTTCTCAATCAGTACGACACCATCATTATCGATGAAGCGCATGAGCGCAGCTTAAATATCGATTTTATCTTAGGTTATTTGAAAGAACTGCTGCCGCGTCGTCCGGATCTCAAAGTCATCATTACTTCGGCCACCATCGATCCTGAACGCTTCTCTAACCATTTTAGTGGCGCGCCTATCATTGAAGTGTCGGGTCGTACTTATCCGGTCGATACGCGTTATCGACCACTGCTTGGTGAAGAGGACGCAGACCGCGATCAACTTGAAGGTATTTTTGAAGCCGTCGATGAACTCTGTGCTGAAGGGCTTGGCGATATTCTGATCTTCATGAATGGTGAACGAGAAATTCGTGATACGGCCGATGCGCTCAGTAAACGTAACTTACGTGATACTGAAATTGTGCCGCTTTATGCACGATTATCCGCCGGTGAGCAGAATAAAATCTTTCAGCCCCATATAGGGCGGCGCATTGTTTTAGCCACCAACGTGGCAGAAACATCCCTTACCGTTCCGGGGATTAAATATGTCATTGACCCAGGTACGGCGCGTATCAGCCGTTATAGCTACCGCACCAAAGTCCAACGTTTGCCGATTGAACCAATTTCTCAAGCGAGTGCAAATCAGCGTAAAGGACGTTGTGGCCGTGTTGAAGAAGGGATTTGCATACGCCTCTATTCCGAAGAGGATTTTCTTTCACGCCCAGAATTTACCGATCCGGAAATACTGCGTACCAACTTAGCCTCGGTTATTTTACAAATGACCGCACTTGGGCTGGGTGATATTGAAGCATTCCCATTTGTGGAAGCGCCGGATAAACGCAACATTCAAGATGGTGTGCGTTTGCTTGAAGAGCTTGGTGCGATTGTTCCTGACACCAATAAACACGGTCACGACAGCAAAAAGCAGTTGACGGATATGGGGCGCAAATTAGCACGCTTGCCGATTGACCCCCGTTTGGCGCGTATGGTGCTTGAAGCGCCAAAGCTTGGCTGCGTAAAAGAGCTAATGGTGATTGCCGCTGCACTTTCGATTCAAGACCCACGTGAACGCCCATCAGATAAACAACAAGCATCAGATGAGAAACATCGCCGATTTTTTGATGAAGAGTCCGATTTCCTGAGCCTAGTGAATTTGTGGAACCACATTCAAACTGAGCAAAAAGCGTTAAGCAGCAGCCAATTTCGTAAGCAGTGCAAACAAGATTACCTCAATTATTTGCGGGTACGCGAATGGCAGGATGTCTACTTCCAAATTCACCAATCGATGCGTGAAATGGATTACAAATTGAACGACGAACCGGGCAATTACCAAAGTATCCACAGTGCAATTTTGGTTGGTTTACTGTCGCACATCGGTATCAAAGACCAAGAGAAAAATGAATACCAAGGGGCTCGTAACGCCCGCTTTAATATTTTTCCCGCTTCTGGCCTGTTTAAAAAGCAGCCCAAGTGGGTGATGGTCGCCGAATTGGTGGAAACCTCTAAACTGTGGGGGCGTATTGCAGCTAAAATCCAGCCTGAATGGGTGGAACCGCTGGCACAGCATTTGATCAAGCGTAGCTACAGCGAACCGCATTGGTCAAAAAAACAAGCCGCCGTCATGGCCTATGAAAAAGTGATGTTATATGGCATTCCTATTGTGCCTAAACGTTTGATTAACTACAGCACCATTGACGAGCCACTATGTCGTGAGATTTTCATTCGCAGCGCATTAGTTGAAGGTGATTGGGAAACCAAACATGCGTTTTTCAAGCAAAACCGTCGCTTATTACTTGAAGTCGAGGAGCTTGAGCATAAATCTCGCCGCCGCGATATTTTGATTGATGATGAACAGCTTTTCGAGTTCTACGATCAGCGAGTCGCAACGGATGTGGTCTCTGGGCGTCATTTTGATGCGTGGTGGCGAAAAGTCAGCAAAGCCACCCCAGATCTACTCAACTTTGAAAAAGAGATGCTATTTAAAGGTGATGCTAGCCACATCACTGATTTAGATTATCCCAACTTTTGGCATCAAAACGGTATTAAGCTGAAGCTCAGCTATCAATTTGAACCTGGAGTGGATAGTGACGGTGTCACGGTACATTTGCCACTGCCGATTCTAAATCAAATTGAACCGACAGGGTTTGATTGGCAGATCCCCGGGTTACGTCATGAATTGGTTGTTAGCCTGATCAAGTCGTTGCCTAAAACACTGCGCAAAAACTTTGTACCGGCACCTAACTATGCGGATGCGTTTTTAGCTCGTGTCACACCGATGGAATTGCCTTTATTGGATGCGATGGAAAAAGAGTTAAGACGCATGACGGGCGTCGAGGTGAAGCGTGAAGATTGGAAGCTAGAGCAAGTTCCGGATCATTTAAAAATCACTTTTCGCGCGGTGGATCATAAAAATCGCAAACTCAACGAGCATAAAGATTTATATCAGCTGAAAGAGAGTTTGAAAGAGAAAGTACAAGAAACACTATCTCAAGTGGCAGACGATGATATTGAACAGCAAGGTTTGCATACGTGGAGCTTTGGTGAATTACCGAAAGTGTACCAACAAAAGCGCGGCGGTTTCGAGGTTAAAGCCTATCCAGCGTTAGTGGATAGTAAAGAGAGCGTTGAAATTAAGCTTTTTGAGACCGAGCAAGAACAACTCAATGCAATGAAAGCAGGGCAACGGCGTCTGATTTTGCTGAACGTTCCTTCACCGATTAAATATCTGCACACCAATTTACCGAACAAGTCAAAATTGGGGCTCTACTTTAACCCGTATGGCAAAGTACTGGACCTGATTGATGACTGTATTGCTTGTGGGATTGATAAGTTAATTGAGCAGCAAGGCGGTTTAGTGTGGGAACCGGAGCAGTTTGAGGCACTGAAAGAGTTTGTGCGCGCTGAATTGGGCGATACTGTGGTCGATATCGCCCAACAAGTGGAGACGATCCTTACCACGGCATTCAACATTAATAAAAAGCTGAAAGGGAAAATCGATTTTACGATGGCTTTTGCGTTATCGGATATCAAAGCGCAGATCGAAGGTTTGATCTTTAAAGGCTTTGCCACCGAATGCGGCTGGAAGCGTTTGCCGGATATTCTGCGTTACATGCGCGCGATTGAACGTCGGATGGAGAAGTTACCCATTGATCCAAATAAGGATCGTTTGCACATGTTGAAAATTGAAGCGGTAACCAATGATTACAAAGCGCTACTAAACAAGATACCTCGTGGTGCAGAAGTACCTGAAAATGTTAAAGAGATCCGTTGGATGATTGAAGAGCTTCGGGTGAGTTTATTTGCTCAGCAACTTGGCACTCCTTATCCAGTTTCAGATAAACGTATAAAAAATGCGATTGATGCTTGTTAGGTATAAGATTTGCATCTAACCAACAGTTCACTATAATTTGACGCTATGTGGCAATCGGTCGCCGTTTTGAGGCCACTGCCAAATTAAATAAAGAAGGTTCATCATGAAAAAGACTTTAATCGCACTGGCGCTGATCAGTACATCTTCAATGGCGTTTGCTGACTCTTGGATTTATGGCGGCGCATCGGTAGGCCAATCGGATTTGAATGGTAAAAGCGGTACTTCGTACAACATTCATGCCGGTACTGGTATTCTTCCTCTGATTGGCCTCGAAGCGGGTTACACCGACCATGGCAAATTTGAAGTCACTGCCACGAATGAAATCGCGGCCTCTTCTGTTTATTTTGCGGTAAAACCAAGCATTGATTTTGGCCCTCTGCATGTGTATGCCAAAGGTGGTTTGCACTCTTGGGATAAAAAATTAAACAGCAATAAAATAGATGATGGTTTTGACATCATGTACGGTGTAGGCGCTGAATACTTCCTGATGGGGCCCATTTCAGTTGGTGCAAGTTACATGAATTACACTCTGGGCGATGACGATATTGGTACGGTTTCATTCAACGCGACCTTCCACTTTCTTTAATCTAGTCACTCAACTGCTTTCAACCACTTCTTGCTCGTTAGTAGCAAGAAGTGGTTTTTTATTTGAGTAGTATGGTGTGGTGTACATTCTCAAGTACGCCAGTAACTGAAAGCAAAGCGCGACCAGTGATTGATGATGTAGTCAATAAATGCCTGAGTTCGCTCAGGAAGAAAACGTCTCTGAGGGTGCAACAAATAAACATCCGCTCCTTCAATCTGCCAATTAGGCAATAATGGCACTAATCGTTTCTCCTCTAACTCCTTATCAATTAATCCTTTAGGTAACCTTGCAATACCCATATTCATGAATGTGGCTTGTAAAATCGTATCAATTTCCTCAGAGCTAATACGTGCTTGAGGGATAAATTGAAAACGTTCTTTGCTTTGCTGATGTTCGAATATCCACGCTTGTTTGGTATTTAAAGTGAGTAGTGGCAGAGAAAGTAATTGCTCTGGATGTTTTAGTAGCAAAGAGGCCGAGTAGTCAGGACTTGTGCACAACACGGAAGGGTTATTAGCTAGTTTGCGCGCAACCCAATCGGATTGCGGTTGTGGACCAAAACGTAGCGCTATATCAAGGTCGTGCTGGGTATGGTAATCCAGCCCCGCACCGACTTGAATACGAATGTTGACTTTAGGATGTTGCTGACAAAATTCCAGTGCTAATGGACTTAGCTGATGCCGAATGGGGAGGATTGGCGCGTTAATGACGATCTCGCCTCTAAACTCTTGTTTGGCTTTTAAAGCTTGTGCTTGTTTATCTTCTATTTGGCTAAATAGGTTGGCATAGGTTTCAAACAAATGCTCGCCTTCTTTCGTTAGTACCACTTCTTTACTGTTTCTGATCAGTAGAATGCTGCCAATATCTTGTTCCAACTGCTGAATTCTGCGGCTCAAAGTGCTGGTGGACAAGGCTTTTTGTTTTGCTGCCAGCGTAAAATTGCCACATTTCACTACCGTTAAAAAGAGTGATAAATCATCAAGTTTCATCATTAATCCCATTTATGCAATAAGCCATCCCATTCTATCCTATTTTAGGATGTGCACTATTACGTTATCGTGTCGGTCGCGCATTCTAATCAAGTTCATATGAGGGGCACATGCCTACCGATTCAACTTATTCGGCTAATCCGAAAATTATTTTTGCCAGCGTTGCTTTAGTCATCGCTTTAGGCTCGCTTGAAAAAAGCATCGTTACCACACCATTGGCTCTTATTGGGCAAGATCTCTCGGCAGGACAAGCATTAACATGGGTGATTACTGCTTATCTATTAGCATCGACCGCTGTATTGCCCGTCTACGGTAAACTGAGCGATTTGTTCGGACGAGTTCGGATGCTAAATGTCAGTATCGTGATCTTTATGTTGGGTTCCGCGCTGTGTACCTTTGCTTTTGATCTACCCAGTTTAATTGGTGCTCGTGTGATTCAAGGGATTGGCGGTGGAGGCTTAATAGCTCTGGCATTTACTGTTATCGCCGATTCAATTCCTGCGCGCGAAGTGGGCAAGTACCAAGGTTATATTTCAGCGGTTTATGCGGTGTCCAGTATTGCAGGGCCACTGCTTGGCGGCTATTTTGCTGACTACCTCAGTTGGCGGTGGGTATTCGGTATTAATTTACCGCTAGGGTTGGTGGCACTTTACATGGTTAACCGCTATTTGAAGCATCTCAATAAACGCAGAGATAGTCGCTTTGATTGGGTGGGAGCAGCGTTACTCATGAGTGCGACGACTTTGCTGCTGTTATTACTTTCTTCACATTCATTTATCCCTACTGGCTGGGGTGCGTTTGCATTACTGGCGTGTTTAGTTGCTTTGGTGGTTGTTGAACGCAGAGTGAGTGATCCTATTTTACCGGCGCGTTTAGCACGTCTTCCGAATTATCTGACCGCGATTGTTCTTATTATGGGATCGCAAATGCTGATGTTTGCGCTTTTGGTCTATTTACCGCTGCAGTTTCAATGGCAAAAGGGACTCACTCCGTCAGAAAGCGGTGCCATTATGGTGATCTTCATGGTCTGTATTACCTCTGGCGCTTATGTGGGCGGGAAGCTCATCGCGAAGTTTGGCCGTTATAAGATGTTAGTGATCGTCGGTTTTGCTTTGGCTATGGCTGCATTGTGGCAAGTTCATTACGATATGTGGGTGAAATTTGCATTGGGTTTTGCGGGTATAGGTATTGGTTTAACCTTACCGGCCTTAGGCGTTGTTGTACAAAGTGTCTTACCCGCACGTGATCGCGGCATTGGCATGTCACTGTTTAATTTTGGACGAGAACTCGGCGGTGCACTCGGTGTTGCGTTCTGTTCCGCGCTCTTTTATCTGAGAGTGCCAAGCGAAGTCATGGTTGCTGAACACAGTGCCGAGCAGGCCGGCGTTTCCACTCAGGTATTATCACAAGGTTTTAGCTTGGTTTATATTGGCATGAGCGTACTAGCGTTACTGGCGATGTTACTGACAGTATGGCGCTTGCGTAAAGATGCATTGATGAAAAGTTCATCATGAATTCCTGCGTGTTATTGAGCGTTAACTAAGTGTGAAAAAAGCAGCGATTTAAGCTGCTTTTTAAGTTTGGCGCTAAAGGTATCTATGCTTTAGGTGGTCTTGGAAATATTGAGCGTTAAGCACATCCCCAGTCGCTTGTTTCACCAATTCATCGGTTGTTAATAAGCTACCTTTCCGCCAAATATTATCGGCAAGCCAAGTAAATATTGGTGATAAATCACCACTGCGAATGGCGGCATCAACATCCACCGTTTTCTTCATCGCTGCCATAAACTGCGCAGCGTACATCGCGCCAAGTGTATAACTTGGGAAATATCCGAAAGCGCCATCTGTCCAGTGGATGTCTTGCATACAGCCGTTTTGGTTATTTCCTTGGGTAGAAAGGCCGAGGTAAGCCTGCATTTTTTGATCCCATAGCTCAGGCACATCGGTATGTTTGATATGACCATTGATCAAATCACGTTCAATTTCATAACGTAAAATGACATGCGCTGGATAAGTCAGCTCGTCGGCATCGACACGAATAAAGCCTTTTTCAGCTCGAGTGTAGATCTTCTGGAAATTCGCTTGTGCAAATACTTTATCTTCACTACCTGAAAAATAGCGGGCGGCTAGGGTGGCTAAGTGCTCAATAAAGGGTTCACTGCGCCCCATCTGCATTTCAAAGAAGAGCGATTGAGATTCATGAATACCCATCGAACGCGCTTCTCCTGCTGGTGTACCTGCAAGATGTTTAGGCAAGCCTTGCTCATAACGTGCGTGGCCCGTTTCATGGACAATGCCCATTAGAGACTGAATAAACTCCGACTCATTATAACGAGTGGTGATCCGAACATCGGTTGGAACACCGCCGCAAAAAGGGTGAACGCTTTCATCAAGGCGACCGTGTTCAAAATCAAACTGAAGCAGTTTCATGACTTCTAAGCCTAGCGCCTTTTGCTTTTCAGCAGGGTAATGGCCAGTCGGTATGATTATCTCTTCGGCGCGTTGCTTCTCTATGACTTGATCGATTAACGTTGGCAGCCAAGTTTTAACATCGCTGAAAACAGCGTCCAATGATTGAGTTGTTGTACCCGGTTCGTAAAGATCGAGCATCGCATCATAAGGCGTTAAACCTGTAGCATCAGCGCGGATCTGCGCTTCTTGCTGTGAGAGTGTGACCACCTCAGCCCAGTTTTTCTCAAAACCGACCCAATCATTGTTTTTGCGTTGGGTACGCCAAGCATGTTCACACTTTGAACCAGCAAGAGATTTCGCTTGCACCAAAGCTTCAGGCAGTACGTTTGCCTGCTGCCAGTGGCGTTTGAGTTCACGCAGAGTTGCTTTTTGCTCATCGTTCAATGGCTCATTTTGTGCTTTATCAAACCATTCAGCCAATTGAGGTTGAGTATGTAAACTATGAATATGAACGGACAATTGCGCCATCGCTTCCGAGCGAGCTTGAGCGCCGCCAGCAGGCATTACTGCGGCTTGATCCCAGCCACAAATAGCCGCTAAATGATTGAAATGTGAAATTTTATTAGAATGTTGAACTAATTGATTGAATGCATCCATGGAATTAGCCTTCCGTGACGTAAAAGAGGAGTTAGTGTAGCAACCATTAAGTGTCTAACCAAGGCCATCCAAGTCAATTAAGGTGAAAGAGCGTGACCCAAACCGACAAGACTGTGAGTATTTCATTATTTTCTTATCCATTGAAAACTGTTAAAGACTTTATAAAAGAGCTCAGGTATAAAAAGGCAAACGATGACATTTCTTTTATACAAGGACGGGTATGTATATCCAAAACGTTGAAGCCTTTCTGATCGCAATTACTATATTAACGCTAACTCCAGGGCTAGATACGGCACTGGTGATTCGTAACACATCACGAGCTGGGTTCACTGACGGCAGCATAACAAGTTTGGGTATTTGCATGGGGCTATTTGTGCATGCGACCTTTTCCGCCGTCGGTATTTCGGCGATTTTGGCACAATCGGCCGAGCTGTTTCATGTGGTTAAAATGATTGGTGCGGCGTATTTAATTTGGCTGGGACTATCCAGCTTAAAAGCGTTGCTGAAAAATAGCCAAGGTATGCAGGTTACGGCCATTTCACACAGTGAATTCACGCTGAAGCGGTCATTGCGTGAAGGTTTTCTTTCCAATGTGTTGAACCCTAAAACGGCGGTATTTTATCTCGCATTTTTGCCACAATTTATTAACCCAGAATATTCTCCGTTGTTGCAATCGCTTTTGATGGCTGCCATTCATTTTGTTATCGCTATGTGTTGGCAGTGCGGTTTAGCGGGCGCATTGAGCTTTGCAAAAAACTTACTCAAGAATGCGTCGTTTATGAAATGGATGGAAGGGACAACAGGTGTTGTGCTCGTTGCGCTTGGGGTGAAATTGCTACTAGAAGATGAAGCGGCTTAAGAAGTTGCTCTTTAGTCACCTAAAGTTGCCGATAAGCACTGCCACATGCTTATCGGCTGGCAAACGATTAATGTTGGGTTTGAGCATCACGCGTAAAAGGTGCTGACTGTTTTTCAAAAAACAGCTTGGTCTCTTCAAGCACAATATGGCGTAATGCGATTAATCCGATCAGATTAGGGATAGCCATTAAACCGTTAACGATATCAGCAATAATCCAAATCATATCAAGGTGCAAGAACGCACCTGATGCCACCAAACCGATAAAAATCAGCTTATAAGGCATCACTGCTTTGGTGCCAAACAAAAACACCACGCAGCGCTCACCGTAATAGTTCCAGCCTAAAATCGTCGTAAAAGCAAAAAACATCAAACCAATAGAGACCATCATCGGGCCCAAGGTTTGCGCATTTAAGCCCACGGCAAATGCATAGGTTGTCATAGCGGCACCAGAAAAATCACTTTGCCATGCGCCAGTTAAGATCAGCGCAAGCCCGGTCATGGTGCAAATAATGATGGTGTCAAAGAAAGTACCAGTCATTGAAATCAACCCTTGTTTTACGCAAGAGTCAGTTTTCGCTGCCGCCGCGGCCATTGGCGCGCTGCCAAGACCAGATTCATTAGAAAATACACCGCGCGCAATCCCTGATTGAATCGCTAGCATGATGCTCGCTCCTAAGAAACCACCAGTAGCGGCTGTGGAAGTGAAGGCAGAAGTAATAACTAAACTGATGGCCGTGAGTAATTGATCGCTGTTGCTGATGATCACACTCAAACACGCAAGGATGTAAAAAAGGGCCATGGCAGGTACCACTTTCCCAGCCACTTTAGCAATTGATTGAATACCACCGACCGTGACAAATGCGACTAACAGCGTTAGAACCACTGCTGATATTTCGCGTGACACACCAAAAGAGATTTCAGTAGCATCTAAAATCGCGTTGACTTGTGGGAATGTACCGATGCCGAAACAAGCGACACCGATGGCAAATAGGGCGAATAAAACCGCCAAAGTTCGCGAGCCCACGCCATATTGCAGGTAATACATCGGGCCACCAACCATTTGGCCTTTGTCATCCACTTGACGATACTTTACTGCCAGTAAACATTCAGCGTATTTGGTCGCCATACCAAACAGCGCGGCTAACCACATCCAAAATAGCGCGCCCGGCCCACCGAGCTTAATCGCTGTCGCTACGCCAACGATATTACCGGTTCCAATCGTCGCGGAAAGTGCGGTACATAAGGCGGCAAAGCTTGATACATCGCCTTGTTTACCAGCGTCTTTGTCTTTACTAAACACCATCTTAAGTGCGGTAGGTAAATGTCGAAATTGGATAAGACCGAGACGAAACGTAAAATAGATGCCTGTACCGACCAATAAAATTAAAAGTGGTGGTCCCCAGACAAAGTTGTCTATAGATTCAAGAATAGATTGCAGGTTGTTCATTAGTTCCCCTTAATAAAACGACAGTTAAGGAGAAGAGGGAAAGGGCAGTAATCTGAAAAGATCCCACAAAAAGATCACAGCAGGTTAGTGGTGAAGAAACCACACCTATTTATGATTGTAACTTTCCACTCCTCTGTCCTTTTGCCTGAGAGTTTCACCCCAAATAGGGTTTGCTCCTTCGGCGACCGATTAAACGGTTCTCTCCAGAGGTTCCTCCAACTACAGTCCTCGCCAGCTCTCATAAGAGAGAGCATTAGCACCTGAAAGATTTACTTCTTCGGCGAGCCTGTTTACTCATACTTTGAATAAACTAAGGCTACTCTCCTGCAGTCTTCATCGGAACTGATGATAAGTGCGCTTACCATCAAGGCGAGATATGTTACATAAAGCGTTTTTCAAGACAAGAAAAATTGTGCTTTTGATCTCAATTTGCTGCCGTTTGGTGGTTTGTTAACCATTTATAGACGTAAACATAGGATGAGGGGTGAAAACTTTACGCTTGTTGTCGATTGTTCTACTTTTTTCTGACTTATCGCGTGTTATAAATGATATACACTACGTGAGAGGATAGGCTAATGACACGACTCATCACCATTATTTTATTGATCGCCATTGCTTTTATTTTTATTCGTTATCGTACCAACGAAAAGTTGCAAAAAGGGGTGGTGGTTTCTTTACTCACTGCTTTTGTCATTTATGCTGCCTCAATTGTGATTACTGAATTAACTCGCTGAGATAGATAGGAGCGAAAGAGTGAACAAACAGACGGACATTGATGCACAAGACGATGTCGTAGTGATTGAAGAACGAGACAAACGCACCTACGTCTACATCGCGTTAGCAGGGGTGTTGGGGTTAGCATTAGGTGGCTTAATCGGTTCAAGTATCACCACGAATAACTGGCAAAAAACATACCATCAGCTAGAAGAAAAATATGAACAGCTCACCCAAGATAAAAGCCAATTAGCTGAAAAAGTGCAATTAAAAGTCGCCAGTGTCGAAGCTGAAGTAGCAAATAAACTTCAACAAGCATTAGAAGAGCAACAAAAGCAGTATCAACAAGAGCTGGATCAAGCGCAAAGCCAATACCAAGCATTAATGGCAGAAAATAAAGCGCTGCAAGCGAAACTTAATACACAGGAAAATGCACTAGCGCAAGTTGAGAACAAAAATTCTAAATTAAATCGGCAAGCCGATATGCAGGCAACGATTTTTGAACGTTCACGCGAACTGTTCCAACGTGAATTGAAAATTAAGCAAGAGTTAGAAGCGCTGCAAAAAGAGAAAGAAACTTTAGTACCGAAGTTAAAAACGCTCAAAACCGATTGTGATGTCTACCTAGAAGGTAAGTCGTGGGATGCAAAATCAGACGCATGTGATAAGCAAGATGAAGCGAATTCAAGAATTAGCCAAATCGATCAGATGATCCAAGTTCACCGCATGGATTTAGAACAAATCAAAGCGTTAACGGAAAATATAGGCTTATAATTTATACCAATCCCACCAATGTTTCTTTAGCAGGCCTCGCGAAAATGAGGCCTGTTTTATCGTAAGGCTTATTCGGTCAAATACGTTGTTAGGAATTCTGCAATCTTCACCATATCACTGATCGCAATATACTCTTCGGTGGTGTGAACTTTCGCCATGCCCGTTGACAAATTGACGGTCACTAATCCTTTTTCGTTAAAGTTGTTTGCATCACTGCCTCCACCAGTACGTTTGGTTTTTGGTGCAATCCCAACCGATTCAAAGCTCTTTTTGATCGCAGCGATATGCGGATGCTCTTCATCCAATACAAAGGCGTTGTAAGCACGAGTAGATTCAATCTCAACCTGCGCGCCATGCTTGTTCGCCGCGGCCTGAAAGGTTGACACCATATGTTCAACTTGTAGGCTCAACTTATCATCATTCAATGAGCGGGCTTCAGCGACAATTCTAAGATCAGGCATGACGATATTCGTTGCGCCACCGCCGTGAACAAGGCCGATATTCGCCGTGGTTTCCTCATCAATACGCAGCAATTTCATTTGGGTAATCGCATCGGCTGCGACGGCGATAGCGCTAATACCTTCTTCAGGAGCAAGGCCTGCGTGTGCGGGTTTGCCTTTGATATTAACGATGATTTTTTGCTGTCCTGGGGCGGCTTTAACAATGGTTCCTATTGGACCACCAGTGTCGAGCACAATCGCCTTAGCCGATTGAATATGAGACATATCAAAGTGTTTGGAGCCTTGTAGCCCGCCTTCTTCATGGACGGTGAATGCAATTTCAATGGTTTTATGAGGTTGTTTTTGCGCTTTAATCGTTCGGATCGCCTCCATAATGGCCGCAATACCCGATTTGTCATCGCCGCCTAAAATGGTGTCACCGTTAGAGCGAATGACGCCATTTTCAATGACGGGTGTGATACCAATCCCCGGTTTGACGGTATCCATGTGACAGCTCAGTACGACACTGTCATCGAGTTGTCCTGCTAGGCGAGCATAAAGGTTAAAGCCATTGGAAACATGTTCAGGTACGGGCAGTTTTTGGACTGAAAAACCGAGCTCACCCAATTGTTCAGACAGCGTTTCTGCAATCTGTTTTTCGTTACCCGATTCGCTGTCAATTTGAATTAGTTGTAGAAAGTGCTCAACCAAGCGCTGTTCATTTATCATGGTCATTTTGTTATCTCGTAGGAAACAGAAGCCATACCATATCGCGTGTGGATGACGCGATGTTCTGCGATAAATCAAAGAAGCACGACAAAATAACCGAATTTTTCGCTTATATATAGCCAATGAC
The DNA here is from genome assembly GCF_963886625.1 of Vibrio sp. V23_P3S9T160. Lineage (NCBI taxonomy): Bacteria > Pseudomonadati > Pseudomonadota > Gammaproteobacteria > Vibrionales > Vibrionaceae > Vibrio > Vibrio sp. V23_P3S9T160. Next base: position 268 of record NZ_CAWPDB010000166.1, on the reverse strand, counting down.
TATTGTTTTAAACTTAATGATTCACCTGTGTTGGCCTAATGTTTTGTCCGTGTAGCTCGGCATATAAAAACTATGTGCGCCTAACACCTCGCCGATTGTGTGTTTTTCGCCGGAGGCAGTATCGGCTTTTAATAAATGTAGCTAAAATGTTACGCTGTGCTATTTATCTTACTGAGCAACTGGTTATGATTGACTTGTGATTAACGTGGTCAATTAAGAAAAAGTTATTAATATTCAGTCAAATAAAAACAATTTATCTCTGTAAAAT
>NZ_CAWPDB010000165.1:0-17373 GCF_963886625.1 Vibrio sp. V23_P3S9T160 | reverse complement strand
ATTCTTGACTATTCACTGCTGAAAACATCACCGTTTAGGTTGCACTCATTATTAGAGCAGCGATTGCGTACTGCCTCTGTATTACCTATTTACAATAGCTTACTTATTTACAAAAAAAACAGAATAAAGCATTGTAAAATTAAAATATGCAATTCTTTATCCTGATAATAAGCCGTGTTAGCATATAGGCTATATAAATACTTCAATCAACTATTGATAGATTTGTTGAATAGAAATTTAGCTCCGCATACTTGCTGGCTCGTTAAATAGATTCTTTATCCGTATAGGTAATTAAATGAATTATAAATTTTTTAAACCGTTGGTCTTAGCCATGGTTTTTTCGCTGCCCACCATTCCCTCTTTTGCCAATCAAACTTCAAATAATAATTTGGCAATAGGCTCAGAATCACAACTGCTTTTTGACAAAGCTTGGCAATTTAATTTTGCACAAGATTATGCCCAGTTAGTACAAGCCATACCCGACCCTGTCACCACCGCTTCACGAGAAATTAAAGCGGCTTTGCTCAAACATGGTTATCATGATATCGATCCTGACACCGTTTTCTATCACCGTTTTAATGGTGCCATGAGCAGCTCGCGTAGTTACAATGGTTGAGTGCAGTCTTATACTTTAACTCAAGCAGTAATGCTCAATGTATTTAATGAATATCGAGACACCTCACCTGGTACAATCGATGTAGATACCGGCATCTACACTCAAGGAGCTGGACACTCTCGTTACGATGAACATAATGAGGTACGTTTACTCTCTTCTGCACTATGGGATATTGCTTACTATAACCTCGATATCCAATCCACTTACACTCAAGAGCTGAATCATTTTTGGCAGCAATATGGCAAGCGCTACACTCAATTAACGCAAGATAGTTATGCATTCTCGGCTTATCAGCAATATCGCTTAGGGTTACTGAGTCAAGCACAGTACCAATTAGCGACATCACTACTCAAAAAAAACCGCTCACGAGAAATTAATGTCTACCGCTTTGATATTTACGGCTATGACTCCACTGATATTCTACTGATTGAGCAACCAGGGAAAAATGCAGGACTTCTGTACATCCCAGGAGCACCGCAACCCTTTTTCCCTTATGCCAATGAACGCCAGCTAAAAAAACACCTTTATAAAAGCCTGCGGAATGCCAATAATCGCGCAACCTTAGCCAAGCACTTCAGTCTCTATCTACGCCAAGATGGCACGACTTATTCAGGCATAGATACCGCTCTTAAAGGCTTTGCTAGTGGTAGTTGGAATGAAGACTATTTCATGATGAAACATCGCCCAATTTACGGCGATGTCTTCGCGCGGCTCACAGAACAAATCAAAGCTCGTCTGGTCAGTGATGCTGATACTATGATCAAATCCAATAGTGAAGCACAACGCGACTACTTACTTTCTGTTGCTTACAGCGTAATGACCCTATTCCCTATTGTAGATGTGATCGCACCAGAGCTAGGCATCCCGCTAGGTATTACCATCAGTAGTACTCAATTTGGTTTAAGCCTAGATAAAGCGGTCAATGGCGATACTCTTGCTGAGCGTCTGCAAGGGACGCAAATGAGCGCGATAAACGCAGCTATTGTCGGTGCAACCACTCTCTTTCCGACTCTAGCCCAATATGGACGCACTCTTGAGCAGTCTGCAGATATAGCTATCGATTCATTGTCAAATAGTGTGGTGATTAATCACGGCTTCCCAGTAGAAGAACTGAATAATTTTGTCTCAATGCCAAAAATCATTACTCATCCACAAACGGGTGAGGAGTTACTTGGTGTTAAGCTTACTGACAGCGGTAGAGGCACCTTGCTACGAGCCGATGGCTTTGGCTATTACCGAGAAATTGATGCCGCTAGTGGACGTTTATTAAGTGATAAACGAGTTGTTAGAACCTTAGATCAAGAGACCGGCGAACCACAATGGCTTGAACACGGAGGGCTTAAAGGTGGCAATGATGAGCTAAGTAATGACGCACTTTCCGAACAAAACAGTAGCCGTAGCGAATTACCTGAAATTTTGCTCCCAGAAGATTTACCTAATCGCCCAGGGCTAGGTGGCTCTGGCTACGCTGATATGACTGGTGGCCGTAACTTAGAAGCACTAAAAGATTTCTGGGAATTAGAGCAGAAAGTTGACCCTTATGCCTATCTGACCGACGTTAAATCCTTGCATCGACTCAACCAAGAGGCTCAACACGAAATACTCAATGTCCCCGTTCTACACAGCTATCAGCCCGAATTAAAAGGGAGCCTTGTATTTAGAGGCGATACACGACTGCCTGATGAACTTTTCCACTCTGGTTTTAACCGAAAACCGGGAGTGGTAGAGTATTTTGAACTCGATCACCACACCCGAGGTATTCGCGGTGTGATTTCGACAAGTTCCGAGCAGTCTGTCGCCATAAATTACGCATTGCATCAGCAGCGTGGCTACGTCTACGCAGTAGAACTCAATCATGGAGGAAAAGCTGTAAATACCTCTGTACGAGGTGCTTCACTTCACGAAGTCGCAACACTTAATATTCCGCCAGAAGATATCATATTTGCTGTAGGCCCGTTTAACGGTGCTGATATTGGGTATCGTGATTTGATAAGCGAACCCAGCTACCGTAGTGCTGAATTGCTGATTAATCCTCATGCAACCGCAACACCTGAAGTGGCCACACAAGCATTCGAACGGTTAAAAAATACGCTTAAGTATGATTTAAGCCCTGAAATGTCATTTGCAGAGCGCTATGAAAACCACGCCGACTTATTATGGCATGAAGATGAAGCGCCTTTGTCTCCAGCAGAATCAAAGAGCGAATAGAGAAATAATTTAGGCACAATACTTCAATCAGTAAGGAGGGGCTTCCTCCTTACTTTTTCCACTAAAAACCGCTACAACCGAAGAGGCAACGCTTCAGAATGAAAAGCATCAGGATACCTCAAAGATTTACCGCTCACCCAACACTTCAAAATCATCGCTAGCTAAACGAGCTTTCCCATCACTCTCCACTACCCAATGCTCTTTATGTATGACACCAAATGCTTTATTCATTTGCCACTCAGCCGTTAGTATATATCCATTTTGCCCAGCGGGTTCCCAGTAAACATTCGTATAAGAAACCTCCTTAAAACCTTGATCCATAATATCTTGCCAGAAAGCCTCAATGGCACTTTTACCTTCAAAAACTCCAAATGGGCGAGCATGCATTGTTGATGTGGAAACGTATTGATCTGCACAACCTTTAGCATCTTGCTGGTTAAATGCGCTTTGCCACGCTGCAATGCCTTGCTGGCAAGCGGCTAATACTGAGTTATTTACCATCGTTTTTATACCTCTAAGTGATATTGTCCGCTATAGATTAGCGCTACTCATCTCCATGAAAAACAGCAATAATAGAAATTAATGTTTAGTAAAAAAGAACAATAATCATGAATAGATTAAGACAAATGTCCATTTTTGCTCATATCGTCGAAGCAGGCTCGGTATCCGCGGCAGCTGATAAACTCAATATTTCTAAGTCAGTGGTTAGCCAGCATTTAAAGCTCTTAGAAAAAGAGCTGGGTATGATCCTGATGAAAAGGACAACAAGACGACAAATATTGACTGATGTCGGTGAACGTTTTTACCTAAAATGCAAGGAATTAAATATACTTGCCAATTGCGCTTGGGATATCGCTAGCGAATATCAACTTGAACCTCAGGGGCGCTTTCGTATTACCGCTCCCAATGCATTGATGGATAGTTTAGTGGTTCCCGTTATTGCTGATTTGATGAAGACCTATCCAAAGCTGAAACCAGAGCTAATTTGTGATGATCAGCACCTTGATTTAATAGCCCACGATATCGATATTGCCATCAGAATTGGGTCCTCACATGATAGTAATATTAAACAAAAACGCATTGGTGAGTTTAGGGATGTTCTATGCGGAGTGTCAGAAAAGACAAATAATATCAATGAATTGCCATATATTGCTAATGTTTGGCAAGCAGAGAAAATAATACACCAATTTCACCACACTAGCGGTACATCTTTCATTTATACTAAACATGCAAATTGTATTGCAAATTCATTTCATAGCTGCCTATCTTTGATTCGTTCCGGTGCTGGTATTGGTATTATTCCTGATTTTTATTTAACTGAAATGGAGCACAATCTAGTGAACTTAATGCCCGAACACACTTTACCTCTCAACACCGTCTACACCTTAACTCCGTTCGCAAGCCACGTTCCCTCTATAGTCAAACTATGTATTCATAATTTAGAGCAGTGCTTGGCAATCAAACTGTCTAAATAAATGATTTGCTCCACTATTTAAGAAAGAAATTAATACATTGAAAGGCTACATAGTCAGGCCATCTTGAACGGTGGATAAAAATCTACCGCTCAAGCTAGATTTACAGCAAGCGTCTCACACTGCTTTCGGAAACGCTTTTTATTTATTTCGACAAATAATCCGCCATGATTTTTTCCACATCAATACGACTTAACCCGTCATTGAGAATATTTTTCCAACGCTCGCCTTCTGGATTATTGGTAAAAGCAACATGCAGCGACTTTTCCACCAGCAATTGGCTGTTCATTTGTAAATTGGCTTTTATAGGATCAATCGCTGGCGTATTTTCTAACAAATATTGAAAAACATTACTATCAATCACCGCAAGTGAGATCCGTCCATGGCCGACTTTCGCAAGATTCTGACTGTCGCTGCTGACCGCTTCTGATTTTAGCTCTCCAGTTGCGATCATTTGATCCAATTCTTCGGTGTTAACATAGCCCCGCACCACACCAATTTTATATGGTTTTAGATCGGATAAACTCGCCCAAGTTACAGGGGTTGCACTATTTTCAACAAACCCAAGTGGACCTAAACCAATCGAGTTAGAAAAGAGAATATCTTTAGATTCAAATAAGTATTCTGGAAAATATCCTGCATACTGAGCATCATTAGTCGCTAAGTATACAGCCCTCTCCCAAGGATAAAATTCAACTTTAAGTTCATGCCCCATAGCTTGAATCGCAGCAGAGACAACCGCAATCGAGGCTCCATTTTGCATAAGTTTGGGTGATGAATAAGGCGGCCATTCAAGTGAGGTAAGCGTTAACACATCAGCTTTGACCGAGAATGATGAAAATTGACTAACTAGCAATAGCGCACAGCCAACTAGCGACGGTTTAAGAAGTTGCATGAATAGTTTCCTTTCTGAGGTGTATTTCCATTTAGCATAGTTAAGCTTTGAAAATTTACGAAAAATTTCGTGAAAGGAGCAAAAGAGATAGATTCGATAGTGCCAATTAGATCAGGGATAACAATTAAACTTCGTAATAGAAATTTATAGAATAAAGGGGCTAAAAAGCCCCTTCATGGTGTTAGTAGATTAGTGAGTTACTGCCAATCAAGGATAACTTTGCCAGAAAGCCCGCTGCGCATAGCATCGAAACCCGTTTGGAAGTCATCAATTTTGTAATGGTGAGTGATGATAGGCGTTAAATCAAGGCCAGATTGGATCAGGCTCGCCATTTTATACCAAGTTTCGAACATATCAGGCACAAGAACATTATTTGCATTTTAAATCAAACAGTTAAAAACACAGATAATATCTATGGGGCGAAATTGGGGCTATTTTTATTTAGGGGCCCATGTAACTGAAGAAGCGCCTGTATATTCCATCAACTGTTGCTCTTTACTGTGTTTATTACCACTGACACTAAGTGTTCCTGTTTTCTTGTTCCCCTCATCATCAACAAAAACATAAGTCACAGTAACTGAATCTTGGTAGTTAGTCCCTGGGACTTCTGTACAACCATGAATAGCAGACATATTTTTCCCTCTTTTCATTGATTACTACTAAAACTATATGACACACGATGAGCGAGAAGTGTGATGTGCTTTTGTTATTTCAATCAAATCGAGTTACATAAAATGTCGATGGACAAGCCAGATCCAGATGTTAGTGTCTTAGTAATCTGCTTAATACACCAAGTTCGACCACTGATTTCAGAACGCCAACCTTGAGGTTTAACATGTCCTTCTGCGAAAGCTTTTACCAGTTTGTGGTTCGCTTCAGTTGAAAAGCTGAAGGTATCCGCTCCTTCTGTGAGAGCTTTCTCTTTCGCATCTGCAGCGGCTTGCGCTTCTTCCTGACTCGGATACTGATAGAGGATCTGAAAAGAGGGCTCTCCACTTCCCGAACGGACCACTCCGGTCTCACCTGTATTTGGGTTCTGCCACTTAGCCACTGCACTGGCCGCTTCCGTTCGGCTGTTAGAATTAAACTGATAGTTGCTGCAGCTCGACTTGTAAATGATATGCACTGGCAACGTCTTGGTACCCGAAGCATTTTTCCCTTCACCCATTTTCAAGAACTGCCAGTTTCCATCTGAAACTTTACTCACCGCACCATACTGACGAGCAAGGCGTGTCATCAGCGCCATGTCTGATTCAGAGGTTTGGTCGATATGTTCAAGTTTGATGGAGGCAAGTTCTGCATTACAGATGGCATTGAGATTGTTTCTTGCTGCTAAGGTTTTAAGCAACTCATCAATAGTGATGTCATCCCAACTTTGCGTTTTCTGAGTCTGAATGCTGGTACCCAACTCTTTACCACCCAAAGGAACGGAAGTGGCCGTGATGGTCACCACGGACGGAAACCCACTTTCACCAATCCCGTTTACGTAAAAAGTTCCCTGGTTGTGTAGTCGGTTGTTAAACCCTAACGATACCTTTAACGCCGCTCTCTTGGTTGGCAACTTCCCTATTTTGCTTCCATCCAGTTTAATGGTCAGCGTATCCGCTTTTTCACCACTGACATCGGTAATCGTCAACTCAGAAAATGACTGAGCAATGGCATAGGTGATGTCTTTGCCATTAGCCTCAATTTTAAACTGAGGAAGGTATGTCATCAGCTCCATAACACATCCTCATCTTTTTCTGCCGGTGGACTGTAATCAGGCAAAATGATCTGGATACCCGCTGCAAACTTACTGCCTTTTTCTGCCAGCCCAGGGTTAGCATTCAAAACAGCAGTGATGGCCTTCTCTGTGCCATATTCCGAGTAACAGATTTCGTCTAATACATCACCATCACGAGTTCGATAGAGTTTGGCCATAATAAGTAATATCCAAAGAAAAAGTTTGTTTAATAGGAATACCAGCGACCGTGTGCTTGTCTTCCGTTTCAACCAATTGATTCACCACCCAATACCCCATGACATCACCAAGACCTGAAATCATCAGATGAGGCTTAGCGGCATCACCCAACTTCACTAACTTTTCGATTTGGTGGATCCCTACCCTTTCGAATTCAGGATAAATGACACCGGGTAGACTCACCGTTGGGTTTTCTTTTCCGGTGTATTGCAATGAGCTGGTATTACCAAATCGGTTGGTGGATGCCCAAAGCCAACGATAGGTCTTAGTTAATTGCTGATAAGCGGCAGTATGAATGGAGAACGTAAAGTCCCCCCCAATTTCATCATGACTGTTTCGGCCATATTAATCCCCAGAGCTTATATCGAACATTGCATTTTGATGGCCACCAAGTTCCCTGTTCACAGCCTTACCGATATCTTCTGGTGATTGACCAGGTGCTGCCACCACGGTGATATTTTCAACCGTCTGATTCACGGTCCTAGCACCGGATGAAGCATAGGTTTGGTCATTCGCAGCTTGAGCTCGGCTGGCATAGTTATAAGGGTTGTAATCAGACGTAGGTGCTTGTGTTCCATAATAACCGCGATTCTTTGCGGCCGTGGTCGCAGAGGATTCTGCGGTCGTCACTACTGAATGCGTTGGATTTGAAGAGGATTTATCATCCCCTAATCCAAGCCAGTCCATAAACTCAGAGAACGCGCCTTTGATGTCATCTATCCAGGACATAATTGTGTCCCAGTTAGCCACCACAGCGGCGGTCAATACACCAACTGCCAGTGCAACCGCACCAATGGGGTTAGCAGCCATGACCGCATTCACGCCAAGCATTACAGACTTAACGGTCCCAAGCGCAGTGATCATGGTTCTGACATTGCTAATTACACCCGCGATGCCAAGCACCATCTTGCCTGCCATGATGCCAGCGACCGCACCAGCAACCGTTTCCCAGCCACCAAACGTTTGTACCACGTCATTGACTGCATCGGCTATTTGGAAAACACCACTGGCAAATGCGATTGAACCTTCAACCGCACTCTTCAGGAAGCTGGTGATCTCTTCTCTGTGCTCTCTGGCAAACGCGCTTACCGTGAGAGACAACTCGTCAAACACTGGCGCAACTTCACCGCCCACAACCCCTGCGACATCCTGCCAAGCGGAATACATGGCTCGGGTGACAGAGTTCAAAGCAGTGTTGTATTTAAGTGCGCCATCCGCGCCTTCTTGGGTCAGGTTGTTGATGGCCTTCTGAGAATCTAGAAGCTTATCCAGGCTCTGACCGCTGTTTTTAATGTAAGTAACGATCTTGTTACCTTCACCACCAAACAACATGTCAGCCAGTGAAGCGGCTTGCTGAGTATCCCCTACCTTTTCCAATCGGCTCATGACAAACTCGAACTGCTCTGCAGCGTTCAAGCCTTCCATCATGGCTTCATCGATACCAAGTGCCCCAAAAACATCAGACACCGAGGATTGTTTGCCTAACGCCTTAAACTCACCGAATTTATTGGTCAACTCTTCAACCAAATCACCCGTATTTTCAGCGTTCAACCCTGCCTGCAGAGCGATACCGCCCCAGGCATTAAACTGCTCGATGCTCATGCCATAGGCTTTAGCAAAACCCGCCTGCTCTGCAGTCGCGGCATTCGTGACTGAAGTTAACCCTACAACGGTCGCGCTAAGACCAGCCAAACCCACCGAAGTGGCTGCAACCGCGCCCACGGTACTTTTCAGTGACTTCTTTAAGTCACTGGCGGCTTCAAAGCCACGAGCACTGGTGGTTGCCTCATCGATTTCTTTACCCAATGCGTCATAGCGCCTGGTTAAGAGTGAAACATCCGCACCGGCTAACTTGGCTTTCTTGATTTGCTTGGTCAGGCTTTTTTGCTCACGCTCAAGCATTTTCACTTGCTTGGTTGCACCACCAAGCTGCTTATCGACTTCGCTGGCCATGCTTGTGAACGAAGCATCAACGGCACCGCCAAGCGTAACCACAGATTTTAAATGTTGGGCAGCGCTCATTTAGCTCTTCTTCTTAGGCATTTGTTCAACAAAAAATAGAAAGCGCTCGATATCGAACGCTTCTATCTCAGAGGGTTGCCACCCAGTATGCGTGGCCAGCTTGTAAATTAATTCGTCTCGGTCTTCTGAGCGGAATCGTCGGAGTCCTTGAGACAACTGAGATAGAATCGGCGACACTTTCCCCAATCCACCATGTCGAGTTTCTGGATCACTTCGATATCCACATCAGCAAGTCGGGCATACATCATCGCGTCTTTTTCAACGTCATCGAGGACTAGGCCTTCACGGTTCATTTTCGCCTTTTGATGATCCAGCCAGATATGATCTCGAACGATAGGACGACGCATGGTCAATTCAGAAATGGTTTTATCGTCGTGATTAACAGGCTTTTTTAGCTTAATCGTGCTCATGTTTGCTCCAAACAAAAATCCTCCCATATCAGGAGGCTATAAAAGAAGAAGGTTGAGATTACTTACCGAGAGAAGCCCGAGCTTCTGCCAGTTGGTCCACACCATTGATGGTGCGAATCATATTGATAGGGTCAAATTCATGAATAATGGTGCCATCCACTTCGTATTTGTAATAAGACGGCTTAATCGTGACTGTGGTACCCGTGAAAGTGCCACCACTTTTCGTTCCATGGTCTATTTTGGAGACCAGACCGCGAAGCTCTTCAATGACCGTTTTCTTCGCACCAGTGACATCATTTTCAAGATGAGAACGAATAAAAAATGGAACCTTTTTCCCGTCTTTCTTGATACCAAATAGAGCCAGAATATCTGGGTCTTCACCGATACTGAAGCTCGCTTCCATTGCTGCCATACCCATATCCATGGAAATCGCCATATCCATACCACCACCGCGAAACTCTTCAGTGAGAACTTCAGGGACTGGTGGTGTGTACTCGAGTAAGCTGGCAATCTTTTCTTTGCCATCAGCGTATAAGCCTTGGTATTTACGCGCCCAGTTAGACATTCGCGATCACCTCTTCTAAATAGCCATTGTTCAAGCGAGAGCGGAAGATTAAGTGCTCTGCTGGGTAGTAAACGCCAAAGTCGAAATCAAAGTAGTAAATACCTTGAGTCATCAGCTCTGGTGTATTCAGGTCTTTATCCAGCCAACATTTACCACCTGGAATAATCCCCTCGTTCTTCAACTGACGAAGGTACGCATTCACACCACCCAAGACATCTTGCATGTATTGAGTGGTACCCGGTTCATCGACCGCCCATAAGTGATTTAGCTCGATGCTGTCATTAATCATGTCAGCGACACGACGAGTAGTTTCGAACATCCACTTAGGATCGATTGAACAATTCCGGTTACCCCAGTGGCGGAAGCCACCTTCACGAATCGTGGTACTGATTCGGTTTTCATTGAGGATGTTGGCCAAGCAACTTTTATCACTCAACGCCCAATCCACCGTTTGGTTAGTACCAACAGTGTTGTAAATTTCTTTGTTCGACTTAGAAACATGGACACCACGCTGAGCATCAATACGCGCACGTAAACCTGCAGCTGAAACCGACTTAGGCATTGGTGTATTGACGTTCAAATCACTGTCGAAAACCACATCTTGTGGCCACATAATCTCGACACGGCCACCGTAAGATTTACGACGCTTCATCGCATCGGTGTACGTTGCTGCGACATCCATATCAAGGTAAGTAACACCACGCAGTTTCTCAGCGGCGCTTTCCAGTGCTTTACCGACACCATCATCATGGCTGTAACCTGGTGCGATCAGAATGCGAGGTTTGTATTGCACCTCAGATTGAGCATCTTTAAACTTTCCAATCGCTTCAATGATGTTGCCTTTTTGAACTGCGCTATCTGCGGAGGTTGCCGTTCTGACCACCACCACTAAAGCGCCGTATTGCTCCATCATTTGCTTAACATATTTGTAAGCTTGCGAGTTTACCCCGAGGCCTTCGGCGTAACGTTCGTTACCAAGCACCAGAACCGGCTTATTCAGAGGAAATGGCTCATCGCTACCACCGGATAAGAACTGTTTGCTAATCGGCTCTGGAATATCTGCATCCGCTTCTTTTGCGGTGGTACTGATTGCCGCCAGCGCCGTCGCTTCTGCAACTAAGTCATAAGCGGTGACAATCTCAGTCACTGTTCCGGTTGGATTCTTATTAGCATCACTCCCAAGAGTAATCGTAATCGCTTTATCTTTGACGGTGACCGCAAGCTGCTGGTCAGCTTCAGTGGCTAGTGCAATGGAAACGTTGATACCGTTACCTGCAGAGCCAGCGGCAGCAGCGGTAAACGTTAAGTCGTCATTAATCGCTGCAGAGCCAAGAGTTAACGTTGCTTTTGTTGCGGAAGCCGCAAAAGCCGACTGCACCGCAATACCGATCACCGACATCTTAACGGTGGTGATACTACGCACCCCGTCATTGACTTCAATGACCTCCGAGCCATGTAAAAATTCAGGCATAGTGTTTTCCTGTTTGTCGGGTAATAAAAAACCCCACCAAAGCGAGGTTTAAGGTTTGAATTAAGTAATGAGTGATGGCTATGGCAGTTCAGGCCAAGGGTTGTCAGCGCGAATTTTCAAGTATGCGGCATCAGCTTGCTCTTCATAAGCAACAGCCTTTGCCTCATCACCTTCAACACGACGAATCATTTTTGCTTCGTTGTTCAGGCGATCAACCATCTGCACATAAAGACTTTCACGGATGGCGGAAACTAGCTCAACTTCGGCTTCGTATTTGGCTTGTGTATCTACTTGCCAGTCGTTTAACTCTTCGCTCCAAGTGACGAATTCGTGTGGTGGTTGGGTGAGTGTCCAACCGTCTTCAATATCACCCAAGTCTTTGACTTGTTTCGATTCAAGTGGATTGGCTTTGTTGTAAATGGCCTTACCACGGTGGTCGGCTACGTATTCTGTAGCCGTTGGGCGACCATCTTCAAACTCACAAACGCGAACCAGAAAGCCCTCTTTAGGTTCTAACGGCTTAACAAGAAGTGCATCCCTTGGATATTCTGGGATCTTAGAAAACTTAGTTGCAGACACGCCCACTTGATTCACTTCCAACGTGTCTTTGTTATATGTGTAATAAACATCAATCATAGTGCGTATCCTACCCATTCAATAAAGGCTTTAGGTTGGTTTTCGTCGGCAGTTGGAACAACACGAGAGGCATCAAACTCTATTATCTGAGAACGATTACCACCACTGCTAAAAGTAAGCCCAGTCATTGAATTTGGAATCCCACCAAGCGTAAACGCTCCAACCATGCCTGTCGCAATTGTTGACGTACTGTTGTAGTAACCCGCTTGGTTATATTGCCCTTGAATATTCCTGATAGCATCTTCATGCGTTTCCCCTGCCAGCCAATCACTACCATCAGAGGCACGAACAAACCGCCCTTGTCGGTCTGGAACGTTGATTAGCGTGTTGTCAGTTGCATCAATCCATTCTGGCTTTGCCGCTGCCAGTGAGTGATAAACCGCTACAGGTAATTGCTGACCAATACCAACCACCATATTTTCTGGAATAATATCGGTATCCCAATACATGGTTTCACCGGCTACTTTTGGCATGTAGGGCTTCCAGTAGAATGGCTTGGTGACATCCGTCCAACCAATACGGCGGTTAGCTGTGTTTAATGGGTCTTTACCCGCCAACGACTCAACATTGGAGTACCATTCCCAGTATGTTTTAGAGCCGGTTCCGGCATCAATGGTGTAGCAAACATCCCCAACCACATACGATCGAGTAGGATCATAGAGTTGGAACTGCGCGTTTTTTGACAACGGGTATTGCGGTAATGGATTGGGATTTTTCGTAACATCGAACTTATCCTTTAGAAACTGAGTTCGGTTCGCAAGTTGCTTTGCTTGTCGGTTATCAATCCCATCGGGACCACCTTCCACTGGGTCCGTGGTCTCAAGCTGATAAATTTCATCTTCCCATTGGGAAACTTCTACTAAACCTGCCATCTATGCAGCTCCTCGGTTATACGTACCATCACGGAAAATCTCTCCGTTATGCAAAAATAAAGCTTCGGTGTAATGCAACCCGGCAAGAATGCAATGCAGTGGCGCTGTAGCATTCAGTAATCGTGTCACTTGCTTGGCTTGTTGATTGGTAATAGCGCGTTGAAGATAAATTCGGTACATCGCCCAGGCTTCATCCCAACCGTGATAAAAATGGCCATTTCGGGTTCGGCTCCCATCTCTGGTCGCAATCGTCAGCCCTTCAACCACATCCACAGCATCGTATCCAGCATTGCGAAGTATCCTGCGGATACTTTCTTGCGTGCCTTTAGTGCAATGGACAAGAAACGCTTCCACTAACGTGTTTCGCTTAGCCGATTCAGACCATTTTTCATCCCATTCATCCACCTGAAAGGTAATCGCCATAACCCAAAGCTGCTCTAACGGACATTTCAACGGATTCCACAAATCGCGAATGGGAGAACTCATGTCCGAGGTCATCACCTTTTCAAGTGCTAACTCAAATTCGGTCGCGTTCGCTGGCAATAAACTCATTATTCCCTCGCTTTCGCTGTGATGGTGATACTCGTGCAGTAAGGAGCGGCGCTTTCATCGGTCACGATATTGGCAAACCCACCTAAATCCACATCCGTCACACCTTCAATATGCATTGCCGCATCCAACGCAGATTTACTGACAGTGGATTTGAGCACATGCACTTTGTTGACATAGGTTTGTGTGTTTTTGAGCACCGTGGCCAAGACCGTTTGTTCAACAGCGGTATCACTGATGTCTAGCACGGCAGTGATGCTGTAATTGGTGATGGTGGCCGCTTCAACTGTATTGGTGGAACACAGCTGACGAATACCTTCTTCGTTCAAACGAGCGGATACGGCATCCAAAATCTCTTGCTCAGGGACACCATTACCATCGGTAGAAAGAACGAAGGTTTTTGTTTCGCCACCTTTAATTCTGACCGCTAGGGCATCTTTGACCTTTGGGTGAGCATTACGGGCATGTGCAGTGTACGATGAGGGCGTTCCGGCATTGGTTAACGTACTCCACGCCAGTAAGATTCGTTGCTTTAGAGAATCGTCACCTTCTTTAATTTGCTCCAAAGGAGGGGAAACCGTATCGTCAGCTTTCTGGATAATGTTGCGGGTTAAATTGAAGTTTGCCGCTAAATTATCAACATCATCACTAGAGGCCCAAGGCAACATCACGGCCAAGGCCGCATCATTCACTCGCTGACGTTCAGTAATGGAGTTGTAGGCATTCACCTCAAGCAGTTTAACCGCTGAGTCAGATTCCACATCCGCATCCCACTCTGGGTACGCTTCTTGAAACTGGTCTTTGTTGCTTTGCAGCTCGGTTTCGAAGTCCAGTTCCTCTTTCACAGCAGGAGGTGGTAAAGACAATAAATCAATGCTCATGTAATTACGATCCCTTCCAGCTTAATTGCGGTACCATCGGGCAGGTAATCCCCTGCCACATCAATTTCGACTCTTGCCTTACCGTTGGTATAGGTGTGGTTAATGCTTACAGAGGTGACTTTAAAACGGGTTTCCCAACGGCCAAGCGCATCAGCCGTGGCTGCTATCATGTCCAAACGAACAGCTTCATTAAACGGCTCGTCAATCAGATTAGGAAGGTCGCTCCCATAGCTTCGACGCATGACCCTTGAGCCAATTCGTGTCGTCAAAATATCTTCAACACTTTGCCATAGGTGATCGAGGCCGCTGAGCTTTCGCCCAGTTCTTCTGTCCATACCTTGCATAATTAACTCATCTGTTGATCAGGGGGTGGGTCGGTAGCTTCGTGACGATGGCCATTGTACGTAGTTCGAATGGATGACATCGAACCGACGGAGTCATACATCATTGCACCGGTGACATTACCAATAGCCGTAACATTGCCCGAGGTCGTGAAGTTGCCTACCTGCTCATATTCGCCTGTTTGGAGAACGTCACCATTGAAAACTAAGTCGGCGTTAAAGGTGAAAAGCGTTCCGGTAAACGTGGTATTGCCGCTGCCCAGATTGATATCCCAGGCTCTGATTGAGCGATCGTAAGTAAAGGCACTACCATCTGAAAATTGAATTTTGTGAATATTAGGGTCGGTGCTAATGGGTGGATTGCCATCGGTATTTAATCCAAGCAGCACCTTCCCCAAACGCAAATCACCGGCAGCTGATAGAATAACGCACTGCTCACCCACCTTAGGTGGATTCCATGTCTGAACAAAACCCTGACGCTCTTCGAAATAGCACAGCCAACCCGTTGTAACCGGGTTGCCTGCCGAGTCTTTGTCGTACTCAACTTTAACTCTTGGTGGTGAATTCTGAACTTCTGCAACCCGACCGACACGAATGAGATTGCTGACTCGTTGCTCTAACCGGCTAACGATTCTGTAAAGTTCAGTATCGGACATCATTCACCCGTTTTGTCGTAAACCGCATCGTATTTTGGTTCGTTATCCTCACCAATGTCAGGTGAATAGCCGACCATGATTTTTCCGCTTGGGATGTAAACTTCAGCTTCAAGAGCCTCATTGAGACTACCCGTAATAAATGGTTGTGTGGCAGAGACTGACCACAGCTCATACTCTTCCAGTTCAACGTCAAAACCATCCGGTTGAACACTCGATACAGTGGCTGGCTTGACCGTTCCCATGATCCCGAATCGTGATTGATGCACTTCATTGCTGACGGCCATCGCCAAATCACGCAATAGGATTTGATAGTCGCTAGGTCCTATATCAGGGCCTAATTGATTATCCATAACATTAATGCCGACATAAAAAGTGAGGTTGAGAACCCTAATGCCGATCAGTTAAGACTTTAATCGGCAGATCAGTTGAATGATCCTACCTTTATGTAAAAATCCGATAGACCTTGTTTATCGGATTTTTTTATGCACGTTTCTCAAGCCCTCGATATCATCAACAGTTATAAACCCAATCAAGTTGAAACACTCGCAGACCTCTTACCCATTGAGCTCATCAATAGTGCTTATGAGCTTACTGATACCGTTACTCTAAGAAAACGAAAGCTCACTTTAGAGTCGATGGCATGGTTACTGGTTGGCATGGCTATCTATAACGATAAATCCATGGCTGACATTGTAAACATGCTCGATATTGTTGACCGCACAGGTAAGCCATTTGTTGCTCCAAGTGCATTAACACAGCGAAGAAAAAACCTTGGTGAGTCAGCCGCTAAAGCGCTCTTTGAGTGTACGCAAAGTCATTGGTTCAAACAGGCTAACTTACCAAACTGGAACGGACTTACGTTACTGGGTGTTGATGGGGTTTTATGGCGAACAGAAGACTCAAAAGATAACGCTGAAGCGTTTGCTAAGCCCACTAATCGGGATGGTAAAGAAACACAGTATCCACAGGTGCGCATGGTCTGTCAGATGGAGCTGAGCAGTCATTTAATCACAGGCAGTGCTTTTGACTGTTATACCGTCAATGAAATGAAGCTGGCAGAGCAGCTTATCGAAACGACCCCCGATAACAGCTTAACGCTCTTCGACAAAGGCTTTTACTCCCTAGGTTTACTTCAAGCATGGAGCTCGCACGGCATCAATCGCCATTGGCTTATCCCGATGAAAAAAGGGCTGATTTATGAAGTCGTTCAGTCTTTTGGCCGACAAGATAAACTGATAAAACTGAAGAGTAATCCGCAAGCGCGTAAGAAATGGCCAGAGCTAGAAGAAGAGGTTGTGGTACGTTTAATCACGAGAGTCAAAGAGGGGAAGCAATACGATGTTCTCACCTCAATGGTTGACCCTATGCTTTATCCCAAATCAGATATAGTCGGTTTATATGAATACCGTTGGGAAATTGAACTGGGGTACCGAGAGCAAAAACAATACATGCTGGGTAACCGCCTTACACTGCGAAGCCGACTCCCAGAGCTCGTGAGACAAGAGCTCTGGGGAATACTACTGACATACAACTTAGTCAGATATCAAATGGTGCAGATGTGTAATACGTTGAATGGAGACTACTTGCCATACCAACTTAGCTTCAATGGAGCGTTAGCCCACATCATGCGCCTAATAGTGGGGCTTCCCTACTCGTCACCGGGAGCCATACCGAGGCAACTCCAAAACTTCTATGCAATGAGTGGGAGCTTAATACTTGAGCCAAGGCGAGAAAGAGCCTTCCCTAGAGTCGTGAAGAAAAAGCCAAGCCGATACCCTAGAAAATACAATGCCGCTCACCTTAAGTGAACGGCATTAGG
>NZ_CAWPDB010000164.1:0-17824 GCF_963886625.1 Vibrio sp. V23_P3S9T160 | reverse complement strand
TTATTAAACTACACTAAATTGATGTTTGATAGAATAAAAATCTGCCACTGTGCGCTTTTAGGATACAGATGAGGATGCCCGTTATCACAGGAATCTGCAAAAGATAACTCGTAACCTTGATTTCGTTTCCCTCTCTAAATAGAGTAGCCGTCAGTAGAGCCCGTGTCTCAATGTTTTCGAGGTCGATTTGTCGCATTTTCATCAAGCTATTGCTCGGTTAATCGAGCAAATAAACGACGCGAAGGATGATGACGTTCGTTTTGTACAAATACTGCAAGAAGCTCCCCCTTTCGCGCCAATTGATTGGCTTGAAGCGCAACCCATTTTCCCTAAATTTTATTGGCAGTCACGTGATACGCGCGAAGAAGTAGTGGCATTAGGTCAACTGTATACTTTTTCTGAGGCTGAACCTGCCTACGCTATTCTTGGTCAGGAACAGCGAGTTTGGGGTGGACGTTCTTTTGATGGGCATACGGACAAAAATCGCCGTTGTCTATCCTCATTTTTCTTTTTACCGCAAATTGAGCTGATTTGCTGTGATGGTCAGTGGTCATTGGCGGCGAATATTACCGCTGAACGCCAACGAACCTTGGTCGCACTGCATAAACTGCAACTTGAAGTTAGTCCGTTACGTGGCATGACGTCACATATAAAACAGGTCACCCATCAACCTAATGAGGTGAAGTGGCAGCAGTTGGTCAATCAAGTGCTTGAGGGAATTGGTCATCAAGCGTTTAAGAAAGTGGTACTCGCGCGGCAAACGACACTCAGTTTAGATAAGCCGTTAAGCGCGGCGCAGTTGCTTAAGGCAAGTGCGGCGCACAATCATCACAGTTTTCATTTTTTATTAGCATTTGATCAAAAACACAGCTTTATGGGGTCGACACCTGAGCGTTTGTACGCTCGTCAAGGGCAGACTTTGTATACCGAAGCGCTGGCGGGAACTATAGGTCGGGGAGAAAATGCGAGCCAAGACATGGAGTTATCTCATTGGCTTACTCAAGACAGTAAAAATCTTAATGAAAATCAATATGTAGTGGATGACATTATTGAACGGTTAACGCCTCATTCTGAAAGGGTTGATGTTGAACAGGACGTCCGTTTAGTGCGTTTGCGCAAAGTGCAGCATTTAAAACGGGGTATCCATGCGCAGCTGAAAAAGGGTGTGAATGGTGTGCAACTGCTGAACGCTTTACAACCAACCGCGGCTGTGGCTGGCCTGCCGCGCAAAGCGGCGATGGATTTTATTCAGGCTAATGAGCCTTTTGCACGTGGTTGGTATGCTGGCTCAGTCGGTTATTTTAGCCATCAACAAGCGGAGTTTTGTGTGGCGATTCGCAGCGCTTTGCTGGTGGACAATCAGGTCCAACTGTTTGCCGGAGCGGGCATTGTTCCAGGTTCAGTTGCTGAGCATGAATGGCAAGAGTTAGACAAAAAAATGGCAACCTTACTGAGTTTGATCAGCGACCATTTTCCTCTAGGAGTGGCGTCATGAAGCATGACCAAGCAGTGCTGAACCGAATTTGGAGCCAAACGCTACTTGAGGAGCTTACTCGACTTGGGGTGCAAGAAATCTGTATTGCACCAGGTTCACGCTCGACACCTTTGACCTTAGAGGCGGCCGCCAATCACAAACTTTCAATCCATACTCACTTTGATGAGCGTGGGCTGGGCTTTCTTGCTTTAGGTCTTGCTAAGGCGAGCCAAAAACCAGTTGCGGTGATTGTCACTTCTGGCACGGCGGCGGCTAATTTACTGCCAGCGATTGCTGAGTCACACCTCACGGGTGAAAAACTCGTTGTACTCACGGCTGACCGGCCCGTTGAGCTCGTGGGATGCGGTGCGAATCAAGCAATCAATCAAGTAGGTATTTACTCATCACATGTCACCCAGGCGGTGAATCTACCCAGTCCATCGACAACTATCCCATTGACTTGGTTGTTAACCACAGTGGATGAGTCCATGGCCAACCAAGATCACATGGGTGGCGCAATACATATTAACTGTCCCTTTCCCGAGCCACTTTATGCCGAACATGATGTAGATCTTTACGCGGACTATTTGGCTGTGATTGAAGCGTGGCGTCAGCGTGAGCAAGCATTCAGCTCTCGCCAGTACCAAACCGAAACCAAAACGTTAGATGATGGTGCATGGCTGAGTAAAAAAGGGTTGGTGATTCTTGGTTCGTTGACGTTAGCTGAAGCGAAGAAGGCCAAGCATTTTGCCAACAAACTCGGCTGGCCAGTCTTATGTGATCCACAATCAGGCGTGAGCAGCGAATGGGCGCATTTTGATTTATGGTTGCAAAATGCGCGAGCACGTGAGCTGCTTAGTGAAAGTGAGGTGGTGATCCAATTCGGTTCACGGCTGGTCTCAAAACGGCTTACTCAATGGCTAGCTAGCCATGCTCACATGGGTAACGTGCAGTATATTTACGTTTCACCCCAAATGGCACGTAATAATCAAAACCATCTGATGCAACAGCAGTTTGTCACTGATATTGCGTGCTGGGTCGATCGGCATATTGGTAAATTAACGGCTTTAGGTGCGGCGCAAGCGGGTTGGTCGGATCGGATAAAAAGTGTGGCGCAAGAGATTGCCCAACTGGCTAAATTACATTTGAACGGTGACTCTTCCATTACAGAGATTGGTTTAGCGCTCGATATGGCCGAGCGTAGCGAAGGGGCCGACCTATTTATCGGCAACAGTTTGTTCGTCCGTTTAGCCGATATGTTTGCTCAAATTGAGGGACGTTCGGTTTACTCCAATCGAGGCGCTTCGGGCATTGATGGCTTAGTGGCAACCGCCGCAGGAGTACAGCGAGCCAATCATAATCCAATGTTGGTATTTATTGGTGACACGTCATTGCTGTATGATCTGAATTCTCTAGCTCTGCTTAGCCAAGTCAACACGCCTCTGGTGCTGGTGGTGGTGAATAATGATGGTGGCGCTATTTTTGATCTATTACCCGTTCCCAAAACGCACAAAACCGCCTTGTACCAAATGCCCCATGGCTACCAATTTGAACACGCCGCACGGCAGTTTCGTTTAGGTTATGCTTGTCCGCAAACCTTATCTGCTTATCAAAGCTTGGTCCGTGAACATTTACAACAGGGTACTGGCACCTTATTGGTTGAAGTGACCACGCCGTCTGGGCAAGCCGGTGAGCAAATCACACAATTTACCCAGCAAGTCTATGCTTTGTAGTCGTTTTTATTGCAGCACCACCACAGGTTCGACGTCGGTAGAGCCTGTGGTGGTTTTTCTACATGGTTTACTAGGCAGTGGGCGAGATTGGTCGAAAACGGCGCTTTTCCTTTCGCCATACTCGCAATTATGGATTGATCTTCCCGGCCATGGCGGTAGTCAGTCTCTCTTATGTGATGATTTTGATGAGTGCTGCGCTCACATTTCTGCAACCGTGCTTAAGCAGCTTGGCGAAAAAACACCTATCGTATTGGTGGGCTATTCACTTGGTGGAAGGCTGGCAATGTATGGCGTGGCGATGCAGCGTTTTTCGGCGTTGAATATTCAAGGTCTGATCGTTGAGGGTGGCAACTTCGGCTTGCAGAGTTCTTTTGAACGTGAGCAACGATTGAAAAATGATCACCATTGGGCACATCGTTTCCAAACTGAGCAGATTGAGCGAGTTTTGGTCGATTGGTATCATCAACCCGTTTTTTCTTCATTAAATCATGAGCAAAGACAAACTTTAGTCACTCAACGCAGTGCTAATCTTGGGGTGGCAGTGGCTCACATGCTACTTTCGACTTCATTGGCAAAGCAGCCTTATCTGCTCGCACAACTTGAGCAAGTCGCATTGCCAATGGTCTATATTTGTGGGGAGAAGGACAGCAAGTTTGTTCATCTGGCACAGCAAAGCGGTTTCGAATATCGCCAAGTGCGGGCTGCAGGGCATAATGTCCATTATGAGCAGCCCGAAGTATTTGCTCATCTTATTCAAGAATTTATCAGCCAATGCTAACGCGTTGGTTCAAAAACAATAATTAATAGAACAATGGAAAGCACCATGGCTAAAACAGTCGGTATTACTGAACAAGAATTGTATGCACCAGTCATCTGGAGTGACTGCAGCGCCGAATATGAAGATATTCACTATCACAAATCGCAAGATGGCATTGCCAAAATTACGATTGCCCGCCCTCAGGTGCGTAATGCCTTTCGCCCACAAACGGTTAAAGAGATGATCAGTGCGCTGGCCGATGCGCGTTATGATGAGCAAGTTGGCGTGATCATTCTAACTGGCCTTGGTGAAGCGGCATTTTGCTCTGGTGGCGATCAAAAAATTCGTGGCGACTACGGCGGCTATCGTGATGAGTCCGGTACGCATCATCTCAATGTGCTCGATTTCCAACGCCAAATTCGTACCTGTCCGAAACCTGTAATTGCGGCGGTGGCTGGTTGGGCTGTCGGTGGTGGCCATGTGCTGCATATGATGTGCGATTTAACTATAGCGGCAGAAAATGCCCAGTTTGGTCAAACAGGACCCAAAGTGGGTTCATTCGATGGTGGATGGGGTGCGTCTTACATGGCCCGTATCGTTGGGCAGAAAAAAGCGCGTGAAATTTGGTTCCTTTGCCGTTTTTATGATGCTCAAGAAGCGTTGGACATGGGGCTGGTCAACACGGTTGTGCCAGTAGCTGATTTAGAAAAAGAGACGGTTCGCTGGTGTCGTGAAGTATTGCAGCATAGCCCTATGGCGCTGCGCTGTTTGAAAGCAGCGCTCAACGCAGATTGTGACGGCCAAGCAGGTTTGCAAGAACTGGCGGGTAACGCAACCATGATGTTCTATATGACAGAAGAGGGGCAAGAAGGGCGCAATGCCTTCAATGAAAAACGCCGCCCTGATTTCAATAAATTCCCTCGTAATCCTTAAGCGTAAAATCGGCTCAAGTCATCCAATTTTCCGTGATGATTTGGGCTAGTGGTCTCAATGAGCAAAGTCGAATATCGAACAAAAGGTTGAAATTATGCGCAGCGCAACACTGTATCGCTACTGTTTATCGATGGATAGCGGCGTTATTCTCCGCAATCAGAAGCTGGTAGAACGTGAAGGTCTGATTATTGAATTACAAGATGATCACGGTTCAGCGTTGGGTGAAGTTGCCCCATTACCCGGTTTCAGTTTAGAGTCACTTGAGCAAGCACAGCAGCAGTTAATAACGCTGCTTCAGCTTTGGGTGAGTGGTGAGCTTATTACCTATGATGATCTTTTTCCTTCTGTTGCCTTTGGTTTGTCGATGGCGGAGTTAGAGCTGGATGGTGGGTTGCCTCAAGCCGGACACTATCACGCAGCACCTTTGTGCTCGGGAGACCCTGATGAACTGATCCCGCTTCTGAACGCGCTACCGGGCGATCATAGAGTTGCGAAGATTAAAGTTGGGCTGTACGAAGCGATTCGCGATGGGATGATCGTAAATCTGTTTTTAGAATCCATGCCTGATTTGCAATTGCGTCTTGATGCTAACCAAGCTTGGACACCTGCTAAAGCTGAAAAATTTGCCCAATATGTCTCTCCTTCGCTGCGTCAACGCATTGCGTTTTTGGAAGAGCCGTGTCCATCTCCCAGTGACAGCTTGGCTTTTGCTATCAATACGGGCATTGCGATTGCGTGGGATGAAACCTTACAGCAAGCCGTTCGCCGTGCAGATTTTCAGCTAGAAGATCTGACGGGAGCGAAAGCCATTGTGATTAAACCGACCTTGATTGGGTCGGTACAGCGCTGTATCACTTTGATTGAAAAAGCTAAAACATTAGGCATTCAAGCCGTTATTAGCTCTAGCATCGAATCGAGCTTAGGGCTTTGCCAATTAGCTCGTTTTGCGCAGTGGCAACTGCCTAATGAAATTCCGGGGCTAGATACGATTAGTTTGTTTAAAGCACAACTCGAAAGCGCATGGCCCAACAGCGCATTGCCGATACAAACGCTCGCACAGCAAACGGTGGTTTGGCAATCTCAATGCGAGTAGGCGTTTCCTTTTGCCAAAAGCCGTGGCAACAACATGCTTTGTATACGCCGCACGCGATCGCATTGCGTACGGCGAATCAAACCTACACTTGGCAGCAGTTAACGAACCGTATTGACGCTTATGCTTTTGCAATGCAGCAACAAGGTTTGCAGAACCAAGATGTGCTGACGTTAGTGGGTAAGAACAGCCTTGAGTTAGTGTTAATCTACCTTGCGTCGCTAAAACTTGGCGTGATCTGCGCCATCACCATGCCACAACCTGTGATGCTGCTGAAACAGAAACTCAGTACCTTATACGGAGAGAATCAACCACATCATTGGTTATGGTTAGGTGAAGGAGCTAAGCTTGAGGAGAGCGAGCTAACTTCATTGCTCGCTGAGGCTAACATCCAGCTTTTTACTCATGAACATATTACTAACGAACATGTTTCGCCGCCCACGAGCGCTATGGTAAACAAGGCTGAGACACAGTTTGCCTCAATCATCTTTACTTCTGGCTCTACTGGGGTTCCTAAAGCCGTTATTCATACTTTTCAGCAGCATTGGTCGTCAGCCAGTGGTTTACTTGAGGTATTTTCATTTAGTTGCCATGATACGTGGCTGCTGAGTTTACCGATGTATCATGTGTCTGGGTTAGCCATTATTTATCGCTGGCTAGTCGCTGGTGCTTGCTTAAAAGTCGGCAGCGGCGATCTCACCCAAGATATAATTCATATTACGCATGCTTCATTGGTTGCTACTCAATTGAAGCGTTTATTAGACAGTAAAACACCGCTCGCATTAACGCACGTGCTGCTTGGCGGAGGCCATATCCCAAACCATCTCGCCCTGCAGGCGGCAAAGCAGGGCATTGAAACTTGGGTGGGTTATGGCATGACGGAAGCGGCTTCCACGGTCACAGCAAAACGTGTTAACGCAAGCCAGAGTGTTGGCCACGTGCTACCTAAACGGCAAGTGAAGCTACAAGGTCAGCGCATTTTCATTGGCGGTGAAACCATATCCAGTGGCTATTACCAACAAGGCTTAATCACGCCTCTTATCGATGAACAAGGATGGTTCGACAGCCAAGATCTTGGCCATTGGCAGAATGATGAGCTGTGCATTATTGGTCGCGTTGATAACCAATTTATCTCTGGAGGCGAAAACATTCATTGTGAAGAGATTGAAGCGATATTATCTCACCACCCCGACATCGCTTTAGCGATGGTGATCCCTGTGCATGATGATGAGTTTGGCGCGCGCAGCGTTGCTTTGTTGCAATGCCAAACTATGCCTAAAAAAGAGGCGTTAGAGCAGTGGCTCAATGGCAGGCTTGAAAGATTTAAATATCCCATCGATTATTTTTTAATACCAAATCACTTGAGCGAAACGGGTATTAAAATATCGCGCAAGACCTTAAAAACATGGCTCACCGAACATCAGCTGCGTTATCGACCACTCAATGAGCGATCACCATTTGATGGTCTGGTGCTGCCAATCCACAAAACAGACGGGCTTATCTAACATTTCCTTTTGCTGTAGTTGATAAAGTTGCTTAGCCACAAACTCCGGTTCAAAGAGCTTATCGCTAGCCACATTACGCTGAAATGGTTTAGAAAGCGGGGTGTCGGTGGTTCCCGGATGAAACAGAATAGTTTGTGTGTTGGGATGAGTGCGAGCTAGCTCTATCGCAAAACTTTTCGTCGCCATATTTAGCGCCGCTTTACTCATCCGATAGCTGTACCAGCCGCCACTGTAGTTATCCTCTAAGCTACCTATCCGCGCGCTAAAAACCGTAATTTTTGCAAAAGATTGACGATCAATAAGTGATGGTAAATATTGAAACCAACGCACTTGGCTCAAAACGTTACATTGTAAAAGCCATTGAAAGTAAGACTCGTCAAACCTTGAGATACGCTTTTCCGGTGCATAGGTGCCGTTGTGTAGTTGCCCATTAAAAAACACAATTTGATCAAACTTATGCCCGATGTCGTGAGAGAGAGAATTATAAATTAATACAAAAGAGAAAGTGAGTTATACATACATAACTCTTTGAAAATAATTAAGAAAGGATGGATTTTAGCCCTAAAGTGAATTATTCAAGATCTTAGGGCTTTTATGAAGAGATCATAGTTAATAGTTAAAACAGATCAACATTGTTGGTAAATGATCGTTAAATTATGCTTTCTTCGCTCGCTGCAACACTCGCACCATACGTCCAAGAAGCTGGAAACGGCCTTCAAACTCTTTACCGATAAAGAACGGGCTGTATGCAGTGTTATCACTCGTGACATGGTAGCCGCCACTCGCAAAGTCATACTGAACGCGTTTCACCATTACTTCATCATCAATTCTAAACACACACACACCATCACGAGCCTGTTTAGGGTCGTCTACTACTTCCACCAGCATTAGGTCTTCATCCATAAGCGTAGGCTCCATAGAGTCGCCGTACACTTCTACCACTGTTAGATGTTTACCATTCAAGCCTTGTTTGATTAGCCACTCACGTGAGAACTCAAACTTAGCCACTGGGTTTTCTGAAACCACCAAACAACCTGCGCCCGCACTCGCTCTTAAGTCATATTGGACAACCTCTACACTACCTTCGCTCATGGGTTTACTAGCAACTTGCACTATTTGTGTATTGGCACCATTACCTGTAGCCAACCAATTAAGATCTACTTTAGCGGCATTCGCGATCGCATCTAAGATCTCTAAATTTGGAGTAGTTTCCCCTTTTTTATACTTTCGTATTGTTGCCTCAGATATGCCGCACTTTTGTGCGAATGACAGATTGGCTTCTCCTGCCATAGCCTCTTCAAGTCTTTCTGCGAAGCGGTTTTTTATATCATCACGAAAAAACCGTTTTTCTTCATTTTTTTCATCGTTAGTCTTTTCTTTGTAAGTATCTGACATTTAAGAGTTTTCCTGTAAACAAACACCAAAGCACGACGCTCGAATAAAAAACCGATAAAAACGCCTTGACTCGTTAAATAGTTCGATCAATTATTAAGTCAACGCACTAAGTTTCGAATTTAAATTCTATTGGTTAGTTTGATGACTAATCAGGTTATCAAAAAAGGTACAGGAGATCATTATGTCGAATGAAAAAAATGACATGCATCGAATCGACATTGTTGCCGCTCTGCATAAGAAAGGGCTCACGGTTAAAGAGCTATCAATCAAATCTGGATTAGCTCCTACAACACTCTCCAATGCACTAAATCGTCCGTGGCCGAAAGGTGAAGGGATTATTGCTGATGCTCTTGGTATTAAGCCTTCAGATATTTGGCCTAGTCGTTACATCAACAAGGTGGCGTAGTCATGTATGTAACAGCACAAGAATGTGTAGGTTTAATTGGCATGCCAACCATGGTTCACAATGTTAGGAACAGATTGAATAAGTTGGCTAGCTACAATCAAAAACGCAAACGCCAAGGTTCAAAAGCTTTTGAGTATCACATTGACTGCTTACCTGAAGAAACGCGTTTGTATCTATTGCGTGATATTGCAAAGCAACAAACCGAACAAGCAGAAAGCAGCCGTAATGCTCGTCAGGTCGTCACTCCTGCGTCTGATGAACTGTGGCTTGAGTATGAAGAAGCCACCGACCATAAGCGCGAAAACACCAAGAAGAAGTATGAGTTGTGCATGCGCGTCAAAGCCTACGTTGAGGCTGGCATCAGCATGCGTAAATCCATGGCTCGTGTCGCGGAGGAGTCTGGCGAGAAATACTCCACATTAGTGTGCTGGTTCTACAACAAGCCAGGTTTGCAAACCAATAAAATCCCTGTTGAAGATTGGCTTCCTGCTCTTTTGGATCGACAAGGTGTGCACGGTAAACGTGTGGCTAAGTTGTCGCCTGAAGCGTGGTCAATGTTTCAAGCAGATTATTTACGTCCTGAGAAACCCACCGTTTCAGAGTGCTACAACCGCATGGTTAAAGCTGCTGAGCGCGAAGGTTGGGAAGTTCCAAGTCTGCATACCATTCGCAGCCGAGTGAATGATGATATTCCTTATGAGTTACAAGTGTACTGTCGCGGCGGTCTGTTTGCTGCTAAGCAAGCATTGGTTCCAGCACAGCGTCGAACTCGCTCAGGAATGCATGCCATGCAGCGTGTTTCTGGTGATGGCCACGAATTCCGTATTCGTTGTCATTTAGAAGATGGCACGGTGATTCGCCCCACGGTTTGGGTATTCCAGGATGTGTACAGCTCCATGATTACTGGCTACGCCATCGATGTCAGCGAAAACACAGAAATGCTTGGGATAGCCCTTTTCAACATGGTTTCAAAGTTCGGCATTCCTGAAGTGTTTGACCTTGACCGAGGTTCAGTCGCTTTAAGTGAGGCGATGACAGGTCGTACTTCGCGTCCGAAAGCCACAGGCAAAGGCAAGCTAGAGCACAAGAAGTTTGATAACGCAGAGATTGAAGGTGCCATCACAGCTCTGGGTTCAAAGGTTAACTGGACTCGCGTTGAAGATGACAACGTCGGTCGTAAAGGTAACGCACGTGCCAAGCCTGTTGAACGCTTGTTCCATTCTAAAGGCGGCATCGGTCAGTTTGAACGCCATCCAGCTTTTGCGGGTGCTTATGCCGGTGAATCTGCCACCAGCAAGCCTGCGAACTACGGTGAAACCACAGTGCCTGTTGAATTGGTTGTTGAGCTGTTTGCCGAGTGGGTTGCCGATTGGAATAGCCAAGAAGGTCGTCGCAGTGAAATGGCTCGCGGCATTCACAGTTATCAGCAGGTGTTTGAACAAAGCTATCGTCAAATCCAAGTGCGCAAACCCACCGCAACCCAATTACGTTTGTGCCTGCACCGTACTCGTAAAGGTGTGAAGGTTCACAATGGTGGTCTAGTCGAACTTAACGCAGGACGCTACAGCAAGCATTTGGTGAACCGCTATCGCAGCCCATTGTTGTTTGAGTACATCGGTCAAAGCGTCCACCTACGCTTCAATCCTTATGACCTAACAGGTTGTGTGTATGCCTACAGTGAGCGTGGTGAGTTCATTGGTGAAATCCCACTTTATGCTGATGTGGCTTATGACGATTTAGGCGAAGCGCGTCGTCAGAACTTGTACCAAACCGAAGGTGTTAACCATGCCGCTTGGCTGAAAGAGCAAATGGTCGAGTTAACGAATGAAGACCTCGCACAGTTGGCACGTAGTCATGAGAAGCCAGAGCCATTAGGTGGAATGGTTCCAAGCATTACTCAAATGACGCCAGAACTACCAAGAACACCAGAGCAACACCAAATGAATACCAGTGACTTTGATGGATTGTTTGAGAAAAAAGCCGTGGGTGCGGATTTTGAACCTGCGATGGATTTAGACGCATTTATGCAGCAGTACGGGAAAGCGAAATGAACCACATTATTCAACAAGTTCTAACGGTTAAAAGCAGTGAAAAACTGAGCAACCGCAAGATTGCTAAAGAGTCGGATATCGACGAAGGCATTCTTAGCAAACTGTTCAATAACAAGCCTTATACGGGTGACACCGAAGCTCAGCTTCAAAAGCTTGAAACGTGGTTGAACACACGTGGTACTCAGGTTGAAGAGTTTGCTGATGTGTCATTACAAGAGCCTGAATTCCTGATGTTGCCAACTTCTGAAACCATTTGGAAGTTGATGGATTTAGCTCGCACTATGCGCCGTTGGTCGATGGTGTATGAAGGCTCAGGTATCGGTAAAACCGTGACCGCAGAAGAGTATCAACGCAAGCACAACAATGTATGGATTGTGACGGCTTCAAACTTGTGCAAATCAGCAAGAGCAATCCTGTCTGAGCTTTGTGAAAGCATGAATATCAAGACCTCAAATATGACGGTCTACCGCATGCAAAAAGCGATTGCACAAGAGCTGGATGGTTCAAATGGCCTCATCATCATCGATGAAGCGCAATACCTTTCTGACGATGTGCTTAACGGTCTGCGCATTCTGGCAGAACGCAAGTGTGGCGTGTTCCTTCTAGGGAACGATGTGGTGCGTACTCGCATGAGTGCGGCTCGCTCTCAAGTCAATATGAACCCGATTTGGAGCCGAATGATCCGCCCTACATGCATCAAGGTTGCATCAAAGGAAGATATCAAAAGCTATATGCAAGCTTGGGGCATTCAAGACCAAGAGTTATTTAAAGCGGCGTACGCCATTGTGCCGAAAACGACAGGTCAACTTAGAACACTCGCCGACATGATCATGTTAGCCAGTTCGTCAGCATCACGAAACCATGAGCCGTTGACACCGAAACACATAGCAGCTGCTCATCACTACTTAAAGGAAAGTATAGGAGTCTAGTTATGGCAGTAAAAGGAAGTGAAACCATAGAGATTGTGCTGACCATTATGCGTCAGATTGGGGACAGTTCAGCGGGTCGGATAGCCATGAATCCAGCTTGTCATGTTAGTCAGCCTGCCGTGAAAAACGTTTTAGCTCAGATGAGCAAACATCACGTGGTGCTCATCGTCGGTAAAGAGAGGAATAGCTATGTGTATCGGTTAACAGGGATTCCGCCCTATGCGCCCTGCGAATGCTGTGGTTGTCGTATTCCACGCTGGAATCTACGTGATGATAAATGTGCTTATTGCCAGAGAGGTAACAAAGGCGTGAATCAACAACTGTTGTCGGATTTCGAATTTTTAAACAACCCCGCTTTTACATTGATAACGCAAGTTTTTCGTCCATTGGAGGGTTTATGAACCGAATGAAAATTGATGAGTTCGTGTGGCTACACGGTGGCCGAGTTATCAGCCGCAGACCTAAAGGTAAAGGTGAGCTGGTAATGAGTGATAGCCCTTTACTGATTGTTGATGAGGACGTGAAGAAGTTCGATATCAACATGTACAGCCAAGGGATTAAGCGCCACATGCAAGCCGTCAGATTGAACAACAGCATTATTTATTGGGAGGCGTAATGGCACGAATACTCAATCAAGAAATTAGGCTCGAAGTGATTGTTCGCTTTGGTCCGAATAACCAAAACGGCATCGGTGAATTCTTTATCTCTGATTGCCGTGCGGAAGCGATCACACAAGTCGATTCAGCATCCGCAGTCACTGCCTTTGGTGCAAGAGATATCGCTTATAGCGCAGTAAACCAATTTTTAAAACAACAGAACGAGCTTATTAAAGCTGAACATTTTGTAAAAACAGGAGCACCATTATGAACCAAACCACTCAAACAACTGAGAAACCAACTCGCCCAGCAGCACCAGAAGGCTTTGTATATAACGCAGAAGGTAACCTTATCGCACAATGTAATATTCCGGCTCATGAGCTGCGTAAGGACGCGTTTGTGACAGGTTTACTGAAGCAAGTGAAAGAGCAACAGAAACTACTTCAAACGTTCAAGGTGAATTTGATGCAAGCTTTTGAAATGTTCCGCGTTGAGATGCTGGACAAATACGGTACTAAGCTGCATACACGGGGCACTGGCGACAATGTGGCGATGTTTAGCTTTGATGGCACATACAAAATTACTTACAAAACCGCCAAACTGAAAACCCTTGGTCCTGAGCATGATGCCGCTCGTCAGTTAGCACGTGACTATTACAACAGTCAAAAGGACAAACTACCGCATGATGTGTTAATCGCGGTTCAAGACTTCTTTGTTAACGATGCCTCTATTGCAAACACCATTAGCTTTATTGGCAAAGACTTCCAAGACGAAACGTTGCGTAAGGCTCAGGAAGCCGCAAAGGAGTCACTGCTTATCATTGGTAGCAAGTCGTACTTCAACTTCTACGAACGCGACGAGCAAGGCGAATACCAACAGGTTCACTTGAACTTCAGCAAATTATAAGGATGCCACCATGGATATAGTGAACTCGCTCATTAATACCAGCGTCTCTGATGCTAAAAGCTCACTGGAGTGCATGCTCGCAAGTAATCCTCAAGATGAAAAAGAGTTAGCACAGAAGGTATTAGACCGCCTTGGTAAGCCAAGCATGGGATGTGGAAATATGACTCGTATTTCCATGCTAAGGACCATCGTCCATAAAGCAGAACAACAGTGACTCGTAACGAGTAAATACACCCAATAACCAACCTATTAAATACAGGCAAGCGACGCTCCACGCGTACCCGCTTTGGCTTCGCTTTGCCTTCGCTTTGCCTGAATTTAGTGAAACGTATATTCAAACCCGATTTAAAGGTATTTCAAAATGGATATTCAAACAGCTCAAAAGCTATTTCCAATCGGTCAGAAAGTTAAGTATTTCCCAATATTGAGTGTTGTCGATTGTTTCCATGTTGGTGAAGTAACAAGTGATCCATGGGAAATCTGTGGCGAAATTGTTGTTTCTATCACAGGGAAGTCTGGCGGCTTATCAGTTGAACATTTGGAAGCGTTTGAAGATGTTGATGGAAAGGATACCAACTAATGACAAACAAAATTCTTCAAGATGCTGCCATCCGGTTCTGTCGTCCAGACTTAATTGAAGGTCAGCTCTATCAGTTCAAACTTAATGGTTATTCGTGCAGTGGCGTGTATCTGGAATCGGACAATAGCAACGATGATGGTGCTTTTTATTGCAATGGAAAGGCCGTCTGCAAAGTTTCTGAAGCTGACCAAATCAAACATATGATTGATTCTGCTATCCATTCATCGCACATGATGTATCGCCATCTTGATGAGGCTTTGCTTCGCGAAGTGATGCTCATTATTCAGAACGCCGTTGAAACAGCTTGCTCTAAAGATTCGGATGAAGCAGTCGACGGCTTAATTGATGCACATGAGGCTATTTGCAAACGACTCTCTCAAACTCAAGGAGAACAGCATGACTCGCTACAAACGCCGTATCCGCACCTATCAGCACCAACGTTGCCGACTGTGGTTTTGCTTGCACAACCCGCTAAACACACCGTCATCGATTTAGCGACGGGTATTCGCATTCGTTCAGAGTGCAATATTAAGCAGCCTTTTGATGTTAAACGCAGCATCAAATCTATTGGGAGTCGAATCTACAGCTGTATTCAGATTAGCGATTTCGAGCGCGCTGCCCGGCTTCATAAGGTCTACTCAGCTTTGAAGGAGGTCTCTGATGGACATCATTAACCCGGAAGTCATGGAGCCGTCTCTCACCAGTGATGGCATCACTGATGAGCAACTGGAAGAATTAGTACGCCTCATCAGCAAGAAACGTAACCGCAATAAACCTTGCATTTGTCGCTCTGGTAAAAAGCTCAAGCATTGCTGTTTGAGTAAAGTTATTGTTTTACAACAAAGCAAGAAGGCCTAAACTAGTCAAGCAACGACTTAAATACTATGAACTAAATCCACCTTTTATAGGTGGATTTTTGTTATTAACTAAGCTTCATAGTAGTATCAGATCATCGTATTTAGTATTGCAATACAAGGAAGCCTAATGGCAGCACCACAACGCCCACTCGTCATTAATGAATCAATGCGTGATAGCATCGAAATTCATAATTTTATTTATCATATTCTACTGAAGGAAGCTGAAGAAGTAGACTACTTGAGCGAAGTCGTTCTCACGAACTCTCAAAAATATTTTTTCAGAGACATGATCGCTGAAGCTTCAAGAGGGACTAAGTATGATTTCATCGACCGAGAACATGGTGATGTCGCGCTAAACTGTCAAAGTATCCTCGATAACAGGAGCAATGATAACTTTGTTGAATGTAGTGAAAAGTTGGCTCACGCATTCAAGGCACAGCACGACAAACGCATGGCAAATGGTATTGTTGTTGTCACTTGTTTCAGTATGGTGGTGAATACTGAACGTAAACGGTTTATTGCACTCCTCAAGTTAGATTATCAGTCAGTATTACGACAAATTAGAGACCCAAACAACCCTAAAAAAGTGTCTTTTCAAGAGATTACTGAGTCTTTGATTGAAGACAAATCTGCCATTCAGAAGCGTGCTGTTATTGACGTAGGCAGTTCTTTTAACTGGGATGTTATTGCCGTCGAGCAAGGAAAATCATCATCCAAGCAGGACACTGATGACGCTCTAGGCACTCACTTTAAGAATTTTTTAAACATTAAATTGAAAGAAAGCAGTTCAGCTTTAACTCGGAGTGTTATCAGTCATTCTAAAACATGGGCTTCTAAGCAGGAGGGACTATCTCCTTCTGATGTGAAAGCAAGAGTGATTAATTACTTGGAAGCGAATGATGATCTTATTGTCACTGTTGATGACATTAGGGATATCGTTTGTGTTTCTGATAGTGAGCAAGACACTAATACCTTAAAGGCTAGTTTCAATAGCTACATGGATGAAGTAAACTTGAGTGGTACATCATTTACCTCTAAGTCTCAAAGCATTCCTAAGTCTGAGAAGAAGAACAAATTGCAGACAAACAAGCATGTAACAATCACCTGGGAGGGCGATATGGATAAAGCGGGTATAAAAAAAGAACAGGTAGGAGATACCGTTAGGATAGTAATAACGGCAAACAAAGTAGATGCAATCTATTAATCAGTTATGTCAGCTATTAAATAAAATTGAAGGCCACTTAAGCAAGAGCGAAAACACTACGTCGTTCTATGTTGAAGGGGCCTTCAATGATGCATATGAATCTATCTACTCGATCGCTGAACTTGCTATTTCAGAAGCTGACTTCCTAAAAGAATTCATTACTCTGTTTATCGATGATGAGCGCATATGCATACTAGAGTACCCAGCGTTTTGTGCGGAGGGACGTTTCCCGGCAGAATACAAACTAACGGTTGACACAAAAGATTTAGTTCAAAGCCGTTTTTCGGGGAGCGGTGACATTGACGAATACCTATTTACTTCTGTCGAAGCGTTTCAAAGAAACCAAGCGGAGCTTGGTCTTTTGACCCCTCTGAATAAAGGGACTCTTACTGAATCACGTAATACTCGCATTCATGTATGTGGTTTGGTCAAAGCATTTGGTGGGCCGCAATTAGCCGTTATTCCTGTGGGTGATAATCCAATAAGCGAAAACGATTGGTTATCGGGTAGTTCTTTACCTTCACAAGAAAAACTACTCAAGCAAGTTCATATCGTTTCTAGAGATAATATCCAACTTGACCCCAAATGTGTTCAGCTTTCGTGGGGAGATTACGCACAAGAGATTGCTCAACCGTTTCGTTTAGCTTATGCACAACATTTATTGGTTTCATTGAGTAGTGTTTTTTACTCAGTTGACAAAGTTCACTTTAAAGGTGTCAAACACATAGAAGCCTCGATTTGTAACACAGAAAACCTCGATATCACGACAGATTGGCTAAGTGCCCTACAACAATCTGTGATGTGGTGCTACAGCATGGAGGATCCTGATGTTCCAATTCAACTTTTTATTGATCGTTTGTCCCTTGAGTACAACGGTAATAGCTTGTTGGGTATAAGCACAGAATCTTTAACTAGTTGTTTAGAGCAAGCTAAGAATAATTACAAATACGTAGTTGCTAAAAGAAGCGATGACTATAGGAAAGAACTGAAAGACATTTACTCTGACGTAAAAACAGTAACGGATAAATTTGCAGAAAAAGCAGCGTCTTTGTCGGGTGAGCTGCTCAAATCACTTATGGCTATTGCTTTTGTATTCACTGTCGGAACAATGTCAAAGGCGATCGTTCTGGGTGATCTTCTGCATTCCAGAGAAAGCCATATTTTGTTTAAAATTATTGGCCTATACCTAATTTTTAGTTTTATTATTCGTTGGTTGAATGCAAGCTCTGAATTAAAAGTCTCGGAACAAGCACTCCGTAGTTGGTCAAAAAAACTTCACAACCATATATCAACGCAAGATGTACAAGATTTAATTAACTCTCACACAAGATGGTCTAAATATTTTTACTACGCTTCATTAGCTATTGTTACTGGCGTACAAGGTACTATCGCATTAGCTGCCTTTTAT
>NZ_CAWPDB010000163.1:0-19361 GCF_963886625.1 Vibrio sp. V23_P3S9T160 | reverse complement strand
TCCATGCCGAACTCAGAAGTGAAACACAACAGCGCCGATGGTAGTGTGGGGTCTCCCCATGTGAGAGTAGGACATCGCCAGGCTTTGAATATTGTCTAACCAGACACGCTGCGGAGCGGTAGTTCAGTTGGTTAGAATACCGGCCTGTCACGCCGGGGGTCGCGGGTTCGAGTCCCGTCCGCTCCGCCACTTATTAAGAGCCTCAGCAGTCATGTTGAGGTTTTCTTCAATGAGAAGCATAAATTATTTAGGGGTGTAGCTCCAACTGGCAGAGCAGCGGATTCCAAATCCGCGTGTTGGGAGTTCGAATCTCTCCACCCCTGCCATCTATCAAGCCTCCGCAGAAATGCTGAGGCTTTTTACTATTTTTCATCTCCTTATTATTTTTAGAACATTCCTGTTCTTCAATAACTTCAATAAAAGTATCGCCCCCATACTGCATTAAACCGATCTTTTCTGTGCTAATTTTAAGTTTGCATTTTTACGGCATCAGTAGGTAATGCTTGCTAAGATAGTGGCAATATCCTCGTAGGGAAAAATATAAGATGAATCCAGTCATTGAAACTATTCTTGCACATCGTTCTATCCGATCTTTTACCGATCAGAAGATAACTCCAGATCAGCTGAGTACAATTATTTCTGCTGGTATTGCGGCATCATCATCGAGCCTATTACAGGTTAATTCAATCATTCGTGTTACAGATAAAGATAAACGCGAGCAGTTGGCTATACTGGCGGGCAACCAAGCTTATGTTGCAAGCGCTGCTGAGTTTTTAGTGTTCTGCATTGACTACCAACGTCATTACGCCATTAATCCTGAGGTAAAACCAGAGCTGATTGAACTCACTTTGATTGGCGCTGTAGACGCTGGGATCATGGCACAAAACTGTTTATTGGCGGCAGAAGCGATGGGATTGGGTGGTGTTTATATTGGCGGATTAAGAAATTCACCTAAAGAAGTGGATGAGTTATTAGAGCTTCCTCCATATTGCGCAGTGTTATTTGGTATGTGTTTGGGGTATCCGGCTCAGAATCCACAACTAAAACCTCGTTTATCTCCTGAGGTAATTGTTCATGAGAATACCTACCATGCTTTGAGTTATGCTGAAATAGAGCAATATGATGAGACGATGAGGGCTTATTATCAGACGCGTTCTTCCAATACTAAGCAAGCGGCTTGGTCTACAGAGGTAACGGCTAAATTAGCACAAGAATCTCGACCTCATATGTTGAACTATCTCAACAGTAAAGGCTTAGCACACCGATAAAAAGAGCCCAATCTTAACGATTGGGCTCTTTTACAATGATTAGGCTAAACCTTGAATAACGACGAATTTTTCAAGTAGTTGATGTTCAGTTTCTATGTGTTCTGGATCGGTAATGATGCAGTTTGTTATCGGACATACGGATTGACAGGTGGGCTTGTCGTAATGTCCTTTGCATTCAGTACATAGATTAGGATCAATTTCATAGATCCGGTTGCCCATAGAGATCGCGCCATTTGGACATTCCGGATCACACATATCACAGTTAATGCATTTACTGGTGATCAATAATGCCATAACTACTTGCCTACGGGATTACGAGTATCTTGGCCAGCATTCAAGTTACGCATTAACAGAGCAAAGTTTAAATCCAACTCTTCAGGAACCGGGATATAAACAAAGTGACCGTTTCCTTTTGCGTCATCAACAGTTTCACCTTTGCGGTTTTTCATTGCTTCAAGTCTGAAGACAACATTCCCTTTTGGGGTCATCAGCTCTAAACTATCACCTAAGATAAACTTGTTTTTAACTTCAACTTCAGCCATTTCACCACGACGTTTACCCGTAAATTCACCAACAAATTGCTGTGAATCTGAGACTGAATAGCCATAGTCATAGTTTTGATAAGTATCGTGTGTATGGCGTCGCAAGAAACCTTCGGTATAGCCACGGTGTGCAAGGCTTTCTAAAGTGCCCATCAGGCTTTCATCAAATGGTTTACCTGAAACTGCGTCATCAATTGCTTTGCGATACACTTGAGCTGTGCGAGCGCAATAATAGAAAGATTTAGTACGACCTTCTATTTTTAATGAATGCACGCCCATTTTCGTCAATCGTTCTACATGCTGTACGGCTCGTAGATCTTTTGAGTTCATAATGTAGGTGCCATGTTCATCTTCAAAAGCGGCCATCTTCTCTTCTGGACGATGGCTTTCTGAAAGCAAAACCACATCATCAATCGGTTTGCCTAAACCAAGTGTATTATCAGGGCGCTCTTCTTGTATCTCGATAGTTTGAACTGATGCTGGATCAAATTTCTCGACAATTTGACCTGTTTCGTCTTCTTTGGCTGATTCAACTTTGTATTCCCAACGACATGCATTGGTGCATGTTCCTTGGTTTGGATCACGTTTATTAATGTAGCCAGACAATAGACAGCGACCTGAATAAGCCATGCATAATGCGCCATGAACAAAAATTTCGAGTTCGGTCGTTGGGCACTGCTCACGGATCTCTTCAATTTCTTCCAACGAAAGTTCGCGTGATAGAATCACTCGTTCAACGCCTTGGGATGCCCAGAACTTAACTGTTGCCCAGTTAACAGCATTGGCTTGAACTGAAAGGTGAATAGGCATTTCAGGAAATGCTTCACGAACCATCATGATAAGCCCAGGGTCAGACATAATGAGCGCATCAGGTCCCATTTCAACCACAGGCTTTAGATCTCGGATGAATGTCTTAAGTTTTGAGTTGTGGGGTTGAATATTACAAACCACGTACAATTTTTTACCCAAAGCATGTGCTTCATCGATACCGATTTGCAGGTTTTCATGGTTAAATTCGTTGTTGCGTACACGAAGGCTATAACGAGGTTGGCCGGCATAAACGGCATCTGCACCGTAAGCAAACGCATAACGCATGTTTTTTAGGCTGCCCGCCGGTGATAGTAGCTCGGGGACAAAAGGTGTATGTGTGCTCATTGTTTTTCTCTAATCTGATCTCAAGTCAGGCCAATACCACCTGATGGTATTGGAGGGGCGCAAATTTTACGTTAAAAATAACCTTATGCCTAGTAGGGATCGTAAGCGATACAAAAAAGCCCAACACTTTTAAGGGTATTGGGCTTTTGCATGATGTTTTTGTTAAGCGTTCGGGTGAGGAAGGCCGCCGAGAACGTCAAATAAGTTAGGCAAAAATGCTGACATTTCACCACACATTAATGAGAAATCGGCATCAAAGCGAGCCGCTTGCTCTTCTCGTGGAATATCTTCGTTTTGTTCTTTGAGCTCATCGCTAAATGCCAAACGCTTAATGCTACAATCTTCAGCCAGAATAAAGCTCAGGCGATCTTGCCAGTTCAATGCCAGTTTAGTGACGACTTTATTGGCTTCAATATGGCTTAAGATCTCATCGCTTGTCAGTTCTTGTTTCTTACAGCGGATCACTGCGCCATCTTCTAATAACGACTTTAATTCAGCTTCATCCAACAAGCTAAACCCTGGTGGTAGTTCGCCACTTTTAACCCACTGAGTAAGTGTTGTTTCTACCGCTTGTTCTGGGATCGCAGGTACTACGGGTAGGCTACCCATGGTTTTGCGTAGCAGCGCCAAAACGTCTTCAGCTTTTTTGTAGCTTGCGGCATCGACTAAAATGAAGCCTTGCTTGGGTAGGATAAGCACAAAGGTGAGATTGCTGCGGCTAAATGCTCTAGGTAGGAGATCGATGACAATATCTTCCTTGAGGCTTTCCTTCTCCTTTTTCTTGAGAGGTCGCCCTTCTTCCACTTCCATCGCTTCAACTTTGGCATTCAAAGAATCTTTAATGACCGAAGCAGGTAACATCTTTTCTTCTTTTTTCGCGCAGATCAGAATACGGTCTTCAGAAACGTGGGTCATCATGTCGCCGTGTTTACCCATTGCGTTAACCCAACCAAATTTTTGCTTATCTTGGCTGTCGCATGGCGTAAAACGAAATTCGGCCAGTTGTTTTTCGAGCTGATCGGCGTTGAATTCTACATCGCGATTAACACGATAAACCATACAGTTTTTAAACCACATATTCTTTCTCTTACTTAATTAGAAGACGCAACATGATAGGGGATTTGAAAGCTAAAGTCTTAAATCAATTTCAAAATATAATCATGAACTTGATAAGAAACTTATATGAAAAATTGTTTGCAAAGGTCACAAAAGTGTCATAATTGTTTCCCATAATGCATAGCGTTGATTACATAGAAAGGTTATTCAAATGTCTAGAAGGATTCTGGTTGTTGAAGACGAAGCACCCATTCGCGAAATGTTGTGTTTCGTGCTTGAACAAAAAGGTTATCAAGCTGTTGAAGCGGAAGATTACGACACGGCGGTGAGTAAACTGGCTGAACCCTTTCCCGATCTTGTGTTATTAGATTGGATGTTGCCCGGCGGGAGTGGTATCAACTTTATTAAGCATATGAAGCGTGAAGAATTAACACGCAACATTCCTGTTGTGATGTTAACCGCCCGTGGTGAAGAAGAAGATAAAGTTCGCGGCCTTGAAGTGGGTGCGGATGATTACATAACTAAACCTTTTTCGCCTAAAGAGTTGGTAGCTCGTTTGAAAGCGGTTATCCGGCGCGTCACACCGACAGCACTGGAAGATGTGATCGACGTGCAAGGATTGAAGTTAGATCCTGTCTCTCATCGAGTAACGGCTAATGATAATGCCTTAGAGATGGGGCCGACGGAATTCAAAATGCTACACTTCTTTATGACGCACCAAGAACGCGTCTATAGCCGTGAGCAGTTATTGAACAATGTGTGGGGTACCAACGTTTATGTTGAAGACCGCACTGTCGATGTTCATATACGCCGTCTGAGAAAAGCGTTAGAAGAGGCTGGCCACGATAAATTAATTCAAACAGTACGTGGTGCCGGTTATCGCTTTTCATCCAGAACATAAAGGATTAATTAAGGTACGAAATGGTTGAACGTTTAACGTGGAAAAGGCTGGCTTGGGAGCTGGCTTTTTTTTACTCTCCTTGGATTATCGTTGGCTGGATCTTTGGCCATATGGCTTGGCTGCTGCTAGCGGCTACGGCGTTGCAACTGATTTGGCATTTGCATAACCAAATGCGTTTGTCGGCTTGGTTATGGGATGAAAAACGTTTAACGCCGCCTTCCGGGACTGGAAATTGGGAATACCTGTTTAATGGGATTTACCGTTTACAGCAACGCCAACGTAAAAAACGCAAAGAACTGACCAATTTGATCCGCCGCTTTCGTAACGGGGCTGAATCGCTACCCGATGCGGTGGTTGTGTTCCGTGACGAAGGGAACATTGTTTGGTGTAACCGACTTGCACAACACCTGCTCGGTTTTCGCTGGCCAGACGATGCAGGTCAACCTATCTCAAATTTATTGCGCGCCCCTGATTTTATCAAATATCTGCAAAAAGATGATTTCACAGAACCGCTTGAAATGCGCTCTCCGCTTAATGTTGAGCGCATGTTAGAGCTGCGTATTGTACCTTACACAGAAGGTGAGCATTTGATGGTTGTGCGTGATGTCACTCAGTTGAAACAGTTAGAAGGCATGCGCCGAAATTTCTTTGCTAACGTTTCTCATGAACTGAGAACGCCGATGACGGTGTTGCAAGGGTATCTTGAGATGACAGAAGACCCTGACATGCTGGTAGGGCCGATGTGGCCTAAGGCACATGGAGTGATGACTGAGCAGTTAAACCGTATGAACAGTTTAGTCAATCAACTGCTGACGTTGTCAAAAATTGAAGCGGCGCCAATGCATGAGCTGGATGAAGTGGTTGATGTTCCGGCTATGTTGGAAGTACTTGAAAAAGAAGCGATCAGTTTAAGTGGCGATCATCATCACCGACTGCATTTTGATGTCGATAAGCGACTTAAAGTATTGGCCGATGAAGATCAACTGCGCAGTGCTATATCAAACCTTGTTTATAACGCCGTCAAATATACGCCTCCGGGAGCGGAAATTAATGTGCGTTGGTATCAAAACGCGCAAGGTGCTTGTTTAGACGTGGTGGATAAAGGGGAAGGGATTGAGCCACAGCATTTACATCGTTTAACGGAACGTTTTTATCGTGTCGATAAAGCACGTTCGCGAGATACTGGAGGAAGTGGGCTTGGGCTCGCGATTGTTAAGCATGCATTGTCACATCATGACACGCATTTGCAGATTCACAGTGAAGTGGGTGTTGGCAGCAAATTCTCTTTTATTTTGCCTAAACGTTTGGTTGTGCTGTCATGATACATCGCATATTTACAGCCTTTCTCTGTTTTTACTTGCTGATTACCACGAACGCCGTGAGCGCTCAGCCGCTCGTGGATTACTCAAAAACTAACGGTGTTGCTGGTAGTTTACTTTCAGTGGGGTCAGACACTCTGGCTGGAATGACAACGCTCTGGGTTGAAGAGTTTAAGACGATCTATCCAAATATCAATGCTCAAGTACAAGCCTCAGGTTCCTCCACCGCGCCTCCTGCTTTAACTGAAGGAACGGCGCAATTTGGCCCAATGAGTCGCCCGATGCGTGGTCGTGAGATTGAAGCATTTGAACGCGCTCACGGTTATAAGCCGACGGCATTGCGGGTTGCGATAGATGCCATTGGTATTTTTGTACATCGAGATAATTCAATCAAAGGGCTTAATTTTACTCAATTAGACAGTATTTTCTCATCCACGTTGCGCTGCGGTGCTACACAACCGACCAATACTTGGGCGCAATTGGGCGTTGATGAGGATTGGGCTAAGCGAGGAATTCAACTGTTTGGCCGAAATTCGGTGTCGGGAACTTATGGCTATTTCAAACAAAATGCACTGTGTGGTGGCGATTTCAAAAAGGGAGTAAACGAGCAGCCGGGATCGGCATCGGTTGTACAATCGGTTGCTTCATCGATCAATACTATCGGTTATTCTGGTGTCGGTTATCAGGTTTCTGGTGTGAAATTGATTCCGATAGCCAAACAAGGCGATCAGTTTATTGTCGCAAGTTATGAAAACATTCTATCAGGTGCTTATCCGTTATCTCGCTATTTGTATGTGTATGTGAATAAACATCCTAATCAGGATCTGCCACCCATGCAGCGAGAATTTATCCGTTTCATTTTTTCTAAGCAAGGACAAGCGATTGTTGGGAAAGATGGTTATGTGCCTGTCAGTGCCGAGTTTGCTCAGCAAGAACTAGCTAAAGTGGGCATAAAATAACGAGCGGTTCGCTCGCTATTTTTAATCAAACCCAATTCAAATTAAACATTGAGCTGCCAGCCGACACTTCGCCAATACTGTTGTTCGCACATCAGATCCGCATGTAATAATTTATTATTTTCTAACCAATTGGCGTCTTCACATTCTAGTTTCCACTCATCATCTTTTGCGCTGAGCGTTAACTCAGGAAGAGGATCATCATTACGTTGGCTATTGACAACAATCGCTAAACGCAACACGCGGATGAGGCCAATAATGTGCTTTTTCTTAAACAAGGTGAAATCATTCATTTCTTGTAGTTTGAGGGATTTGCGTTGAAAGCGCGCTAAGGTCGATAGCACTTGCTGTTGCTCGCTGTTAAAACCGGGCATGTTGGTGTGACGCAAGATATAAGCAGAGTGTCGGTGAAAGCCTTGTAAGTTAATGCTCAATCCCACCTCATGCAATAACGCCCCCCATTCCAAAAGATCAAACAGTTCGCTGCCTTTTTTCAATCCTAGCTCTGTGGTCACATTCTGTAGAAACTCTTTTGCATGGCCTTTGACTTTGGCTGCATGCTCTAAGTCTACCAGATGTTTCATCGCGAGGTTTTCAGTGGTGCGTAAACGGATATCGGAATACTTGAACCGATCTTCCATCTCATAAAGCAAACCTTCTCGTAATGCACCATCAGAAAAATGCATCTCTTTCACACGCAGCGATTTTAAAACCGCGCTTAAAATGGCAACTCCCGCAGCAAAAACGGGTTTTCTATCGTCAGTCAATGCGCTGAGTTCGATCTCATCAATACTTTGCCATTCACAGAGTTTTTCAATGAGTTTATTGACTCGCTCAAGCGTGATGATGCCATCATCAAAGCCCAAGCCAATCAGTACTTCGTGAATGGCTTTGATGGTTCCTGACGAGCCGAAGGCGACTTCCCACCCTTTTTTGCGATATTTCGCCGCAATAGATTCGATTTTTTGCTCGGCGGCTAATATCGCATGAGCGAAGTTTCTGCTTGAAAGCCTACCATCAGCGAAGTAACGGTCGGTATAGCTGACGCATCCCATTTGCTTGCTGTTGATTAGGTCTGGATCAAACCCTTGGCCAATCACCATCTCGGTACTGCCGCCACCGATATCCACCACCAACATAGACGCTGCTTGAGGTTGAGTATGTGCCACGCCTAAATAAATTAAGCGTGCTTCCTCAGCTCCGGGAATGATTTCAATAGGGAAAGGCAGTACCTGTTTGGCTCGTTGTAAGAATGTATGAGCATTATTGGCTTGACGCAGCGTATGCGTGGCCGCGATGCGCACGTTTTCAGGTTCGAAACCTTGCAACCGCTCGGCAAACATCGCTAAGCATTCAAGCCCTCGCTCTATGGCATCGGCATCCAAATTTTTTTGTTCATCTAACCCAGCCGCCAAGCGTACACGTTGCTTATGGCGGCTCACCAGTTGTAGATCTTGATCGACGACTTTGGCCACCACCATATGAAAGCTGTTAGAGCCTAAATCGATGGCCGCAATATCGCGAATAGTATTAGTTGGGTTGATTGTCATGTAAGGGTTCTTTGCTCTTTCTGGTCTGTCTTTCTACATTCTTAAGATAGTCGTAGATGGCAAATTGCGAACGCACTTTTTTACGGTTACCACGTTCTACATAATTATTGCTCATCTCTTTGTCTATCCAGCGCGCTTTCACTGTATCGGTAAATTGTAAATTCATAATGTCAATCATACGCTGTTTCAAACGTGGGTCACGAATTGGTGTCGTTACTTCGATACGATGATCGATATTGCGCGTCATCCAGTCGGCAGAGGAGATATACACCAGCGGGTTGCCATCATTGTG
Organism: Vibrio sp. V23_P3S9T160; assembly: GCF_963886625.1. Classification (NCBI taxonomy): domain Bacteria; kingdom Pseudomonadati; phylum Pseudomonadota; class Gammaproteobacteria; order Vibrionales; family Vibrionaceae; genus Vibrio; species Vibrio sp. V23_P3S9T160. The sequence continues at coordinate 10,322 of NZ_CAWPDB010000163.1, read as the reverse complement.
CGTAATAATGACACGAGGGTGTTCCAAAAAGCGATCAACGATGCTGATGATTTTGATATTGTCACTCACGCCCTCAATTCCCGGAACCAGTGAACACATGCCCCGGACGATCATCTTAATTTGTACGCCCGCGCTACTCGCACCATACAGTTTATTGATTAACCCTTTATCCACTAAGTTATTTAACTTTAAAGTGATTGCGGCTTTTTTACCAAGTTTCACATTGGCGATTTCACTGTCGATTAATCGATAAAGCTGAATACGAGAGTTTCTTGGCGACACAATGAGATGGCTAAATTTAACTGGGCGGTAAGGGTTTTCAATATAGCCAAACACGTTTCGTACTTCGGTAGCAATTTCATTGTCGGCGGTCAGGAGTGAAAAGTCCGTATAGATACGGGCGGTTTTTTCATGGAAGTTGCCCGTGCCTATGTGTGCGTAGCGAACGATGTTGTCTTGTTCTTTGCGGCTAATGAGCAGCAATTTAGAGTGAATTTTTAATCCGGGAGCACCGAAAATTACTTGGACCCCCGCTTCGGTCAAAATACGTGACCATTCAATGTTGGCTTCTTCATCAAACCGTGCTTGTAACTCAACCACTACCACCACCCGTTTGCCATTGTGTACCGCATCGACGAGCGAGTTCATTAAGCGAGAATCTTTGGCAACTCGATAAATATTGATTTTGATGCTGATCACTTTGGGATCAAACGAGGCTTGTCTTACCAACTCGGTAATGTGTTCAAATGAGTGGTAAGGATAGTGAAGTAGAATATCCTGAGCGCGAATCGCATCAAATGCATTGGCAAAACCTTCAAAGTCAGCACATTGCATGGGTGGTAGCGGCTTGTTCTCTAAATAGTCACGCCCCACGTTTGGGAACCCAATAAAATCTTTAAAGTTATGATAACGACCACCAGGAAGAAGGCTATCATAGTGCGATATTTTGAGTTTTTCGCACAAGAATTTAAGCATTTTTGTCGGCATTTCACGTTCATAAACAAAGCGTACGGGCATAGCACTTAAGCGTTGATTCAACCCTTCTGACATCTGTTCTAACAAACTGTATTCGACTTCCCGTCGCAAGTCATATTCCGCATCACGTGTCATTTTCATCGCGTAACCCGTGAGCTCTTCATAGTCAAAAAAACCGCGGAAAATCTCATCAAGGCAGTGGCGAATGATGTTGTCCAATAAGATGATGGTTTTGCGGCGTTTGCCCTTTTGCTCCGGCACCATGACAAAGCGCGGTAGGTGGTCTGTCGGGATTTCAATCAGCGCATATTGGCTGCGGTCATTGTGTTTGAGATCAACGGCAATATAGGCGTATTCATCTTTCAAAAATTGCATGACATCAATGTCGTCAGTCATGAGCAGCGGTGTAATATGCGGGCGTACTTCTTTATGGAAATACTTAGTGATCCATTTTTTCTGAGTCTCATCCAACTGCGTTTCATTAACCAAGAAGATACGGCGACGTGCCATTTCTAAAATAAGCTCATTATAGAGATTGTCGAAATCTTGGTTGAGTTTGAACGCCTTACTTTGCATTCGTGTCAGCAAATGCTTGGTAGTATCGTTACCACCACGTTCTCGGTTGATCAAAATTTGCCGTTTTACATCGGAAAAGCGAACTTTATAGAACTCATCCAGATTGTTAGAAAAAATACCTAAAAACCGTATTCTCTCGATTAAAGGCACGGTTTTATCTGCGGCTTCTTGCAATACGCGTTCATTAAACGAAAGCCAGCTCAATTCCTTGTCGATATACAACTTGTCCGTACTCATTCATGTTACCTTTTTACTCAATTGACGTTTTTTACTGACTCACCCTCTGTGTGCTGATTGTGCGATTCTGCACAGCAATCAATTCGGGTATTGATGATTATGCAAACTATGCCTTTTATGTGACATTTTTATTTCAAGTAGGCAAGTTGAGTATAGTTGTTTTATTTTCAGTCGTTTATTGCGAGTTGTAATATACTTGTCACGAAAATTACATATTATACGCAGACAGGAAAAAGGGTAGAGAGAACAATGGCACCAAGTGAATTTTCATTGAAGGAACGTGACAGAAAACGGTTGATAAAAGACCGTTTGGTTCGCCTTGCAGTGAGTTTTGGTGGCGTGAGTGTACTTGGCGCTTTAGTGCTGATTTTTGTCTATCTTGCGATGGTTGTTTTCCCTCTTTTTGGTAGCGCAAAAATTGAAAGGAACGTGGCGCAAGTGAGTATAACCACTTCCAATCCTCAATTTTTGGCCATAGATGAATACGGCGAGAATGCCTTTGTTGTTGACCTTGACGGCAGCATGAACTTTTGGCCCTTGGACGGCAAAACGGAACACGCATTGTGGTCGGATAGTCTCCCTATTCGCGTTGATCTTTTTAGCCAAGCTCCCCCGCTGGATGGATGGTTTGCCGCTAGCAATGTGGCGGGAGAGGTCTTTATTGCTCGCCCTAAATTCAGTTATCTTCATAGCATGGAAGGTCGCCAGTTTTCTCCTTATCTTGAGCGCGTCAGTTTACCCTCTACCTTTCGGCTGACTCATAAAACGCAAACGTTACGCCAGTTTGCCTTCGCCGTTACTGATGAGGCACTTTTCTTCGCTTCTTATCTCGATAATGATGAGGTGATAGTACAAACCTTAACGAGTGATAACGTTGAACCAATTCAGCGCTTTGTGTTTCAAGGCTCATTTCCTTCTTTGGACCAATTGCTTTTTACGCCAGATGGTAAAACGCTTTATCTTCGCTCAGGGTCCGAATTGGTTGTTGCCGTTAAGAGTCGTCAAGGTTATTTCGTGCGAGAAGTGGTTGATTTAAGCCAAGGTAATTCCGATCGAGCCGTGACACAAATCAACTTATTGTCCGGTGCTTATTCGCTACTGGTGACTCACCGTAACGGCTTAGTGTCACAATGGTTTGATGTGCTGCAAAATGAAGAACGTCAACTGACTCAGATTCGTAAGTTTAAATTAGCGCCGCAGGTGACGCTGTTACTGCCGGATACTTATCGCAAAGGTTTTTACAGTTTCTACCCTAATGGCACAATCCAAAGTCATTATACGACCAGTGAAAAACTGGTGTTGTTTGAGAGGATGTACAACAAAGCCCCTCAATTGGCCGCCATGTCCAATAATGAGCTTTATCTCGCTACGTTAAGCGAGCAGAAGATCAGCGTGGCAAAAGTGGATAATGATTATCCTGAAATATCACTCTCATCATTGTGGCAAAAAGTGTGGTACGAAAGTTATCCTGAGCCTCAATATGTGTGGCAATCGACGTCAGCGAACGATGAATTTGAGCCTAAGTTTAGCCTAGTACCGATAGCCTTTGGTACTCTTAAGGCCGCAGCATACGCAATGTTATTTGCGATACCGATTGCGGTGTTTGGCGCGATTTACACGGCTTATTTTATGTCACCGAGAATGCGCCGAGTGGTGAAGCCGTCGATTGAATTGATGGAAGCGTTACCAACCGTCATTATTGGTTTTTTAGCGGGGTTGTGGTTTGCGCCATTAATTGAAAGCCATCTTGCGGCGGTCGGAGCGCTGCTGCTATTTTTACCCATTGTGATGTTACTCGTTGGGCTAGGTTGGCACCTATTACCGAGAGCATGGGTGCGAAATTTCTCAAATGGATGGCACGCATTGATACTAATCCCCGTATTAGTCGTTAGTACAGTCGTTATCTTTTCGTATAGCAGCCAAATTGAAGTTTGGCTATTTGATGGCGATATTCAGATTTATCTCGCGCAAAACGGCATCGATTTTGATCAGCGTAATGCGCTGGTGGTTGGTTTTGCGATGGGCTTTGCCGTCATTCCAACCATTTTCACTATTGCGGAAGATGCGATCTTTTCCGTACCTAAACATCTTTCTGATGGGTCATTAGCATTAGGCGCAACACCTTGGCAGACATTAACCAAAGTCGTGTTGTTAACGGCAAGTCCTGGCATATTCTCGGCGATCATGATGGGCTTGGGGCGAGCCGTCGGAGAAACAATGATCGTTCTTATGGCGACGGGTAATACACCCATTTTAGATTGGAATATTTTAGAAGGGATGCGCACCTTATCGGCAACGATTGCGGTTGAGTTACCAGAGTCGGAAGTGGGGAACTCCCATTACCGGTTGCTTTTTTTAGCGGCACTATTGCTACTCATGTTCACCTTTTGTGTGAACTCGATTGCTGAATGGGTCAGACAAAGGTTGCGTGCCAAATATCGCGCTTTGTAATCAATTGGGAAAAATCATCACAAATGTTTAAGTGGTTTCAATCAGGTTCACCTTGGATATGGTTAACAGGCGGTGCTGTCAGCATCAGCCTGATTTCGGTATTGGGCTTGCTCCTGTTTATTGGTTGGAAAGGATTAACCTATTTTTGGCCGACGCCACTTTATCAATGGCAAACTCAAGAGGGGCAAGCACTGGTTGGTCAGCTCTACTCTGAGGAAAATGTGCCATTAACACACTTAAGAGCGTTAGATATTACATGGCCCAAAGCCATACTGGATGCTGGGGAAGTGAAGCGGCTCAGTATCAAAGTCGCTAACCGAGAGCGAAATTATGCGGACTTTGTTTCGATACTGGATGTTAAACTGTCGGATAAACAAATGCCTAGCGGGTGGGCGGTAATAGAACGTAAGAGTAACGGACAGTTTTATGGCAAGCCGATTGCTTATGTGCAAACCGATGGAAGCGAGAGTTCGGATGTTCAAACCATGCTCGCTGCAGGAATGCAGGATGTCGCGTTATTGAGAGAGCAAATTGACGATGTGATTGACCAAGAGATCAGAGTCATTGGCTTTGCCGCCGAAAAATTACGTTTAGAGAAGCGTCGTAAAGAACTCAATGGAAAGCTAGAACGAACCTATTTAGATCACTATTTTCATAAAAAGCAGGATTTGGATAGCCAATTAGCTATTGCCGAACAAAAGTTAGATGCGCTGCGCCAGCAAATGAATGGGCCGTCGTTGATTGTTGAAGAGATGAGTGGGCAACGAGTGGCGATTCCACTTAGCCAAATTCTCGATATTTGGTATCCCAATGATATGACTTTGGGGCAAAAATTGGTCCAGTGGGGAAAGCAGGTGTGGCTCTTCCTATCAGAAGATCCCCGAGAATCGAACTCTGAAGGCGGTGTATTTCCAGCCATCTTTGGTACAGTGCTGTTGGTGTTGTTGATGTCGATTATCGTCATGCCACTTGGTGTTGTGGCGGCTATTTATCTGCACGAATACGCAAAAGAGAATCTGTTTACTCGTATCATTCGTGTTGCGGTTATCAACCTTGCTGGTGTGCCATCGATTGTTTATGGGGTATTTGGTCTTGGTTTTTTTGTTTACACCATAGGCTCATCGATTGATACGCTACTCTATAGCGAAAGGTTACCAGCCCCCACTTTTGGTACGCCGGGCTTACTGTGGTCGGCGCTCACATTAGCGGTGTTAACTCTACCCGTAGTGATTGTGACGACGGAAGAAGGGTTAACACGGATTCCCAGCGCAGTACGCCATGGCTCGTTAGCATTGGGCGCTACCCATTTTGAGACGATTTGGCGCATAGTATTGCCGATGGCAAGCCCTGCGATTATTACTGGGCTTATTCTCGCCATTGCGCGAGCCGCGGGTGAGGTTGCCCCTTTGATGCTGGTGGGTGTGGTCAAACTGGCGTCAAGTTTGCCTGTGGATGGCGAGTTTCCCTTTGTACATCTTGAGCGAAAATTCATGCACTTAGGTTTTCATATTTACGATGTTGGTTTCCAAACGACCAACATCGAAGCGGCTAGGCCACTGGTGTACGCCACTTCATTTTTATTGGTGACAGTGATTGTGGCACTGAATTTAACGGCCATCAGTATCCGCAATAACTTGCGTGAGAAATATCGAACGTTAGGGCAAGATTAATTATGTTTTCCATCAATCAAACTTTGGGTTATCACGCCCCGTTAGATGTTAATAATCTGAGCGATCAACAAACGGCGATTGCGATTGAAGATCTGAATCTGTTCTATAAACAGACTTGTGCGCTGAGCCATATCTCAATGCGTATTCCCAAAGGACAAGTAACGGCGTTTATCGGCCCTTCCGGTTGTGGTAAGTCAACCTTACTGCGCTGTATTAACCGGATGAACGATCTGGTCGAAGGGTGTCGAGTTGAAGGTGAAGTCAAACTGCATGGTAGAAACGTCTATCACCCAGATGTGGATGTTGCCACGTTGCGCCGCCGAGTGGGGATGGTATTCCAACGACCCAACCCATTTCCGAAATCCATTTATGAAAACGTGGTGTATGGGCTTCGTCTACAAGGAATTAAAAATAGCCGCACTTTAGATGACTCCGTTGAGCGAGCTTTAAGAGCCGCTGCGTTATGGGATGAAGTGAAGCATCGCCTACATGAAAATGCATTTGGCCTTTCGGGTGGGCAGCAGCAACGCTTAGTTATCGCCAGAGCGATTGCTATTGAGCCAGAGGTGCTGTTGCTTGATGAGCCAACGTCCGCGTTAGACCCTATTTCTACTTTGACCATCGAAGAGTTGATTAACGATCTCAAAACCAAATACACAGTGGTGATTGTGACGCATAACATGCAACAAGCGGCAAGAGTGAGCGATCATACGGCTTTTATCCATATGGGAAAATTGATTGAGTATGCGGATACTGACTCTATTTTCACCTCCCCATTGAAAAAACAGACGGAAGACTATATTACTGGTCGATATGGTTAATACTTTCGTCAATAGCGATATTCAAAAGGAACGATGATGCATCTAGGTCGCCACATTTCAGGACAGTTCAATGTTGAACTTGAATCGATTCGCACTCATGTATTGACGATGGGCGGGCTGGTGGAGCAACAACTCTCTTTTGCGATGCAAGCATTGCATAAAGATGATGCCGATCTGGCCAGAAAAGTCGTTCGGGATGATCACAAAGTGAATGCGATGGAAGTCTCTATTGATGAGGCTTGCACGCGTATTATCGCTAAGCGACAACCGACAGCCAAGGATCTACGCTTGATCATGGCGATCATCAAAACCATTACCGACCTTGAACGAATTGGTGATGTTGCCACCAAAATTGCCTACGTCACTATCGAAAGCCCTTCACCTAAAGAGAGCAAATTTCGAGTTTCTCTTGAACCTTTATGCCGACAAGCCATTGCAATGTTGCACCAAGTGTTAGACGCTTTTGCGCGGATGGATCTTGAATCGGCTGCTGAAGTGTACCGCTTGGATGATAAGCTGGATGCCGAATATGAAGCCGTGATCCGCCAACTGATGACCTATATGATGGAAGACCCTAAAAATATCCCACATATATTACAAGTCATGTGGTCTGCACGAGCCATCGAACGCGTGGGCGATCGCTGCCAGAATATCTGCGAATACATCATCTATTTTGTCAAAGGTAAGGATGTGCGCCACTTAGGTAAACAATCGATTGATGACATCCTCAAATAGCCTTTTGGGTAAAGTAAGGTGAAGGAAAGTTATTCACCTTACATCAAGACATAACGGTCGCCGAAGTTAAGAAAGCTGGCGTAATACCTCTTGGATTTTAGCCGGATCGGTAATTGGGATGAGGGTGTCATCGACAGACTCTTGGCCCATTTTCACCGCATTGGCGATCATATCCATGCTACTTGCACGCGTGGTTTTGCCGGACAAATGCACTTCAGTGATGCCCGTTTCACGGATAATGTCAGTCACGTTTGATGCGTTTAAGCCAGCCCCAGCCATAATAGAGAATCGACCATTCGCCAGTTTCACCATGTGTGCAATTACGGCTCGTCCTGCATAGGCATCTGGCGCTAACCCTGAAGTAAGTACACGCTCACACCCTAATTTTGCAATGTCTTCAATCGCTTGTTCATAGCTGTGGCATTGATCAATCGCACGGTGGAAAGTGGTACCCAATCCTTGCGCGGCTTGCATCATCAGTAAGCTTGCTTCAAGGTTGATGGTGCGATTCGGATTCAAAATACCAAAGACGATGCCGTCTAGTCCCGCCTGTTTTGCCATCTCGATATCGATCAACATCGAATCGAGATCATCCTGATCATAAAGAAAGTCGCCTTGACGCGGACGAATCATCGCGTAAACAGGAACGCTCGATATTTGTGCGGCCTTTTTCATTAAACCAAAGCTGGGCGTCAGTCCACCCAATGCGAGCGACGAACACAATTCAATGCGAGTAGCCCCGCCTTTAATGGCGTTGTGTAGCGATTCAATATTATCAATACACACTTCAACTTGAATATTCATAGCAAAATCCTGCTGGAAAAATTTGGTTAATGTTAGCAAGTTAGAGTAGTGACGTCTGTGTGATTGAGGTAAGAAATAGGGGTAAAGTTTACCAACCAATGCTGCCTCATTTTCGCTAAATGAATGCCAAAGAAAAAGCCCAAAGCGTTAGCTTTGGGCTTGGATAAGGACTTTACTTCTTAACTGATTGGCGATGCGTTTTACGCTTTATTATATGTCCAACCATTGACCCGAGTTGAGCGCGGGCTAAGGAGAATTATTTCTTGCCTAGGTCGTCTGAGTGCTCAGCTAGGAATGCTGCAACACCTTTTGGAGATGCATCCATACCGGCTTTGCCTTCTTCCCACTGTGCTGGGCACACTTCACCGTTCTTTTGGTGGAAGTTAAGCGCATCAACCATACGTAGCATTTCGTCGATGTTACGGCCTAGTGGTAGGTCGTTCACAACTTGGTGACGTACAAGACCATCTTCGTCGATGAGGAAAGAACCACGGAAAGCAACGCCTGCTTCTGGGTGCTCAACATCGTACGCTTTACAGATTTCGTGCTTCACGTCAGCGATTAGCGGGTATTTTACTTGGCCAATGCCACCGTTTTCGATAGCGGTATTACGCCATGCGTTGTGAGAGAATTGAGAATCGATAGATACACCGATTACTTCAACGCCTTTCGCTTGGAAATCTTCGAAGCGTTTGTCAAAAGCGATAAGCTCTGATGGGCAAACGAAAGTGAAGTCTAGTGGGTAGAAGAAAACAACCGCTTTCTTACCTTTAGTAAATTCTGCGAAGTTGAAGCTATCAACGATTTCACCGTTACCAAGAACAGCTGCTGCAGTAAAATCAGGGGCTTTACGACCAACTAGTACCATTTTTTTGCTCCTAAGAATAAGGTTTAGTTCCAAACCAGTGATGAGCACTGGTCCGGTCCGTTTTTGAACGAGACAAACTATAGTACAGATTGTAGGATAGTAAAAAGCGAAATAAATAGATTAGTCTCATCGAAAAAAGCGATGAGCTCTAATGACGGAATCAGAAACGGTACTCAAACAAGATAGTAGTAGAACGATGAATAAATGGCCCAGTTTGAAGCAGTTGCACTATTTAGTAACACTCTACGAAACACGGCACTTTAGTGATGCCGCTGAACGTTGTTTTGTTAGTCAATCTACCCTAAGTAAAGGGATCCAAAATTTAGAGGAATTAATAGGCTGCCCGCTTTATGAAAAGGATAAGAAAGCTCCGTTAGTGTTTACTCAAGCGGGAGAGCTGGTTGTTAGCCAAGGAAGAGAGTTACTTGCCAAAGGACAAGATTTAGTGGAACTCGGCAAGGTTTGCCAAGGCGATGAGATGCAAGGTCAGCTAAAGCTGGGTTGTATTCCAACCATTGCTCCATTTTTACTGTGTGATTTAGTGCAAGAAGTGAATGTCCGCTTTCCGAAGTTGAACTTATTATTACGAGAAGATACGACGACGAACCTTTTGGCTGCACTGCGTCATGGAGAGCTTGATGTGTTGATTTTGGCTTTGCCTGTCGATATCGGCAAAATGGAGAGCCGAGTCGTGGGGATTGATCCATTCAAAATGGTGATCAGCCGTCATCAAATGGATAGCATCCGTGTGCCAATCAAGTATGCTGACCTGCCTGATGAATCGGTGTTTTTGCTCGAAAATGTGCACTGTTTAACGGATCATGCTGTGTCGGCTTGCAAGTTAACCGCCAAAGAGAAAATTAATCCATTTACCGCAACCAGTTTACATACCTTAGTGCAGATGGTCGCCAATGGTTTAGGGACGACTTTCATTCCACAAATGGCAATCAATCATGGCTTAGTTGAAAACCAAAATTTAGTGGTCATCGAGCCTCCTGGCCAGCAAGCGTATCGAGAGATTGGTTTAGTTTGGCGGCCAAGTTCATCGCGAACTCACACTTTTAAGCAGTTAGCGGATGTGGTTTCTGGTTTACTTTAGCGATTAGTCTTACTCTTTCCTTTGCCTAAAAAATCAAAAAGTCACTTTTAATGTGGCTTTTTTCAGTTTTTTATTCTGTTAGTGTT